>JAATFN010000338.1 GCA_015655165.1 Betaproteobacteria bacterium
CCTGGTCCGCACTCCCGAATGCTCCTGTTATATTAACCGGCAATAAGTTATCGTTTGCAGCCTATGATACAGCCTGGCGAACAGGTATTGCACTTCAGAAAAACGGCAAGAAACTGCATATAAAAGCGTTGCCAGATGTAGGCGATAAAATCGATCTCTCTGCCATCGTAGTACCAGCTGACTTAAAATCGATTCCTGCATTTAGCAATATCAGCTCGGCAAATACACAATACGAAATCAAGGATTTGGCAGAACTTGGCGCATTAATCGCCTTAGGTAACAATGGACCATTTCATGCAGATATTATTATCAGTGATGCAGAATTGCTCGCGCGTATGCGCGACGCGACGAATGCATTGAAACTGCAGATCCAGTCAAGTGGACCATCTGCAGCATCGGCCTATACAACATGGATAGCGCAATCATTTACCGTACTTGACGACAAGTCAGGAACTGGCCAGATTCGCCTTGCCAAATTTGGCGGTACGCCCGTCATCAACGTACCATCCAATATAGGCGAAAAAGCAGATGGCCTGTTTCAAGCACTCTGGAAATCGACAGCATTAAGTAAGGAACTCACCGTCGATCGTGCATCCACTCCAGCATTAGACAGCGATCAAATACTGTTGACACGCCTTGGCCAATTCAATGCAATTACAGGCACGATAGATGTATTGTCGCGTGCGGATCGGACAGTCGCATTTGATCTTGGGACAATTGCCGGTGATGGCAGGTTGCCGTCCAAGATTGTATTTGACTTGTCGGCAGCGCCAAATATCAATGGTACCCCACCTATCGCCTCTATCTTTTTCAATGACTACCTTTTAGGTGCAAAACGTTTGACATCAGATGGTAAGCCACAACGTCTTTCTATCGATATTCCTCCTTACACAGTAGCAGCACACAATGAAATTCGTATTAACTTCTTGCGTCAACCCACACAAGAGCACTGTCACGATTTACCGATTGCCTATCCGGTATCTATTTTGCCAGGTAGTCATTTAGTTCTCGGTAAAAGCACGTTAAATAACGACTTTGTTGGTGTTGCCAGTAAGTTCGCTGACAAGGCCGAATTACTCGTACCGGAACAATGGCTAGCTCAACCCGCGGTAAGCTTGCCTCAGGTGATCTACATTGCAAATGCTGCCGGATTTCCTGCACAAAATGCTACCCTGAAGGTCGTTAAAACAAATGAAATAAGCAAACCTGATACGAATTTCTTGGCATTCGATGTCTTGTTTGATCAAAAATCGTCTGCAACGCTTCACCAAGGAAAATTACTGATCAATGATCATGAAGATGTACCGATGCTCGATGTAACAGGTCTTGACCATTTAGCGACAGTCGAAATACAAAAGATTTCTGGCGAAACCGGGATTGTCTATCGCAATGTCGGACAACAACCTCCCACTCCAGATGAGGCATTGCGCTTTACGCAAGGTGATCTTGCTGTAATCGGAGAGCATGGCCTGTTACTGCAAATCGACAAGAACGATCCAAGTGGTGCGCAACTGGCTGACAAGAGCAATCCGCAATCATTATGGGAACGATATATGACTGTCTGGTTAATACTGCTTGCCATAATCGCCTTTATTTTAATGGCAGCACGTATCGCACATGTCCGCCGTAAAAAGCAATCCTCGGATAAGCATTGAGCCTGACCGTGACTTCGATTGAAATTTATATCGCCCAATACTATACCGTATTGGAATATTGCGCGATTTTCACCGCGGTTATCATTCTGATATCAAGCATTGATGATTTATTCATCGATGCATGGTATTGGATACGACAAATCTACCGGCATCTCACCATTGAACGTCGTGTCGACTATCGTGCGCTGACTGCAGATGATATGAGGCAGCAACAGGAAAAACCGCTTGCAATCATGATTCCAGCATGGCTGGAATATGATGTCATTGCACAAATGATCGAGAACATGGTCAGTGTGCTCGATTACCGCAATTATGTTGTGTTTATCGGTACCTACGTAAATGATGTGGCAACGATTGCCGAGGTTGAGCGCATGCAACGTCGCTACCGACAATTACAACGTGTCGAAGTCCCCCATGATGGCCCTACATGTAAGGCAGATTGTCTGAATTGGATAGTTCAGGCAATTTCCTTACATGAACAAGAAAACAATATCGAATTTGCCGGTATGGTTTTACATGACAGTGAAGATGTACTCCATGCATTGGAATTAAAGTTTTTTAATTACCTGTTGCCGCGCAAAGACATGATTCAGTTACCGGTCATGTCACTTGAGCGTAATTGGTATGAACTGGTTGCCGGCACCTATATGGATGAATTTGCAGAGTGGCATGCCAAAGATCTGGTAGTTAGGGAAAGTGTTGCCGGTATGGTGCCCTCGGCTGGTGTTGGCACCTGTTTTTCACGCCGGGCATTGATCACATTAGCCAAAGAAACACAGAATCAACCATTTAATACCGACACGCTGACCGAAGACTATGACATCGGAGAACGCTTGGGCAGGATGGGTATGCGATCGATTTTTGCCCACTTCAATGTCCAGTTTCGTGTCAAACGCCCTACCTGGTTTGGTCTTGGACCAGTACACGAATTGATCCTGACTATGCCATTGTGTGTGCGTGAATTTTTTCCAAACACATTTAGAACAGCCTATCGCCAAAAAGCCCGCTGGGTATTGGGTATTGGCTTGCAAAGCTGGGAGCAACTTGGCTGGCGTGGCTCACTTATCAACAAATATTTATTGTTTAGAGATCGTAAAGGTATTGTTACTTCATTTGTCAGTATCTTTGCCTACGTGCTGCTTCTACAATTTGTCGTCTTGTATGTCATGGCATCGACAAATATCTGGACGGTACGCTTTCCTCCACTGTTTAGAGATGGTACATGGCTGATGACCGTCTCGGTCTTAATTACAATCTCGCTAGTATTACGTGTAGTCCAGCGTATGTATTTCGTGACCAAGCTCTATGGCTGGGAACATGGACTTATGTCGGCTCCACGCATGATTATCGGCAATTTCATTAATTTTTTTGCAGTGTCGCGTGCCTGGAAATTGTTTCTTGGGCATCTGTTTTTTGGCACACGCATGGCATGGGATAAAACCATGCATGACTTCCCTACGACAGACCAATTGGCACACAAGCGTGCACGTCTAGGCGAGCTGCTCACATCTTGGCAAGCTGTTGATCATAACAAACTTGAATCGGCTCTCAACGACCAGCTTCACAAACAGATGCCATTAGGACGTGTTCTTATTGCCAAGGGCTGGCTGGATGACGAGACACTGGCAGAAGCGATTTCTTTCCAGACAGGTCTTCCCCGTATCAAGCTGGATACGGCCGCCGTCAAAATCAATGCAGGTCTACTCCCTACTGAAATCTGTATACGCTGGCGCATTGCCGTGATCGATCAAACCGCATCATCCATAGTCATTGCAACAGCAAATACACTCCAGGAAAACGCCATCAACCAGATCAACAAGATGGTTGGATTGCAGATAGAACAACAGATTGTCAGTGAAAGTGAGATTCGCGAAGCACTACGCCTGTTAAGCGGTACGGCCAATTACGACAATACAGCACCATTACTGGGCGACATCTTGATCGAAATGGCATTGATTGACCGTGTGCAATTTGAAATGGCCCTGACTGAATATCGGCCACAAAGGGATGGACGTATTGGCGATTATCTTGTCGCTCAAGGTGTGGTATCCCCTTCAAACATTGAACGCGCTGTACAAGAACAGCGTTTACGTACCAGCACAATGACGGCAAATGTGTCTCTACCTTCTTTAGAATCATCATCAGTATGAAGCCAGCTTTATTATCATTTACCCTTGTCTCTCTCTTTGCCACACATGCAGCTAGTGCACAAGAGCTGCCATTGACAGGTCCGGCCTTTACAATTGCAGAAGAAGCATATAAAGCATATGACCGCGGTGACTACACAACCGCAGTACGTCAAGCCAAAGAAGCTATTCGTCTACGCCCCGACGTGCCACGTCTGCATACATTATTACGCAACGCGGAAAGTGCCTTGCACACAAAACATGTCGGTGGCCTATACGTGGCAGCCCCAACAGCACGCCCCGTGGCGGGAAATGTATTAAACGAAATCAATCAGTTGCAGGCAGAAGGTAAATTGGAACAAGCACTTTCATTAACACAGGCATCATTAGACAAAATACCTGATATCAATAATGAATTATCAACACGTAAAAAAATACTTGCCGGATTGCTTGCGAATCAATTTTCATCCAAGGCGATTGCTGCACAACAAGCAGGCGAAACCGATATTGCGGTCAGTGAAATTCTCCAATCGATCAACTATGCACCCAATGTTGCGTTATACCATCTGTTTTATATTGATCTATTAATCAAAGACAAGAAATTTTCTGAAGCTGAAACTGCCAATCTTGTGGCACTTAACGACTCTGATGATCAAGGTATGCTGCATTTGACACAAGCTTATTTACTTCAGCAGCGTAATCAATATACCGAAGCGCGTAAGCATTATATTCAAGCGATTCAAAACGAAGATTTAAACGATGTCGATCTAGACAACATGCGCTTGATTACGGCCGATGCAGCACTGGCAGAAAATGATCCATCACTCGCATTGGAAGCCTTGTCCCCAATGCAAGAAAAATCTCCCGAGATCGAAGAGCGGCGTCAATTCGCGTATTTATCACAAGCTGGTGAAACCAGTTTCAGGCCTATTTTAACTGCTCCGATACTACGGTGTATTGCCGGCGTCCCTGAACCTGTTTGCTCATTTTTTGCCTCCTACCCACCATCCCAATTACTGATTACAGCGGCCATCAATGCCACACAAACCAATCAGCTTGAAGAGGCAATGCATTTGACTCAAACTGCTTCTCATATCATTCAAGATACACCCGAACGTACTGCTGAACGCAATACAATCAACCGTCTATTTGCCCAGCTATACGCGATAAAAACCTATGATGCGCTGGCTAAAAATGATCTTGATTTGGCCGAATTTAACAGCCGTAAAGCGATCTCCTATACACCTGACAATATGAGATACCATTTACTTCTAGCCACGACGCTTGATCATAAAATGCAATATGAACGTGCCGAGCAAGCGGTAAATAATGCGATCGACATTGATGATGAAGATGTCGTACCTCTTGTATTGCGTGGCTACTTCCGACAAAAGCAGAATCACTATCAATTAGCACGTAACGACTACGAAAAAGCACTAAAAAGCGATCTGTTGAGTCATGATGATATGCGTCTTTTACGTTTATATGTGTCAGATGCTGCAGCTTCTGCAAATGATATGGAGTTTGCACATGAAGTATTAATGCCATTACCGGATAAAGATCCCGAAGTAGAATGGCGCCGCCAATTGATGCAATTTTATGTCGGGCACAGTCATGACAATATGTCACTTCAGGCGCCATCTCAGGATTGCCGGATCACACCCTACGGTACGGCTTGTGCAATCGCCCCTAGCATGAGTTCGACTGATCAATTAATCAATGTCATTTACCGACAAATTGGACAGAAAAACTACGCCAGTGCAATCCAGTTTGCGACTGGTCTATCCGCGCGTTATCCTGAAGAAAATAAATATCGTTATATTCTCAAGCAGGCCAAACAAGCAGATGAACAGGAAATTGCATCATCCCGGGTTGATGATTTACCAGTATCGTATGTACCGAACATAGAGTTGGCATATGCTGCATCAATGGCAAAGGCACCCAAACAGGCATTACAAATATTTCAGGATATAGAACACGCAAACAAGCTACCACCAAGTGGTCTGCAAAATACCGCTTATGCGGCAATCAATGCTAATGAGCGTCCACTTGCCAGTCAATATTTGCGTAAAACAGTAGATGCTGTCCATGATAAAAAACTGGCACTGATACCACAAGGCTTGTTTGACACACGTAGAAGCGTATCCGAGCTTGAACGCGGATGGGGCTTTTATGTTGCAGGCAGCTATCGTGCCGGCAATACAGACTCGAAATTCACGAATAGCACGGTCTCCAGCGATAGTCTGCAAATAGGTACAGAAGGCTTCTGGCGCCCTCCCTCATTGGTCAAAGATGGCCGTTACGTGGATATTTACGGCCGTATAACAGCCATTGCCTATAATAAGTCAGGTAATACAGGACCTGAAACATTACAGGCCGCACTGGGTGTACGCTGGAAACCATTCACCAACCTAAGTCTCATTACCGCCTTTGAACGCCAATTCCCGATCGGTTCGGCAACACAAGGGGACTGGCTTGCGCGTATTGCCGATTCTTACGGTAAAGGAACCGATTTACGCGTTGATGTACCTGACTGGTTTTACAGTCAAGTCTATGCTGAAGCTGGCTATTACCTGCAAGCACAAACCAAATATATCGTATCGGAAGCACAAATCGGTCGCAGTTACCGTATGGATAACTGGTCAAAAAACACTGTACTGACACCACATGCTGTCTTGGCAGCGGATTATAACGACGGTTTTAGTACGCCACTTGCCATTGGGGCTGGCGTCGGCGTGAATGTCAGACACTGGTTCCGTGAAGACCGTTATCATGCGCCGCGTTCATATTTCGATCTTTCTATTCAATATCGCTTCAAACTGGCAGGAGACAGCCGTGCAAACGGCATTGTTATTCGAGGCATTTTCAACTATTAGGCCAACATGTGATGATCAGAAACAAGATTTTTTCTCTACTGTGCGGCGCAACATTGGCAATGACAACAGGCCTGTTCGCAAACGCACAGGAAATCGCCAAACTGTATGCGCCACAAGCGCCAGCTGGCAGCAGTTATGTCAGAGTTGTCAATGCTTCCGGTAAAAATGCACGCATTGAATTCGTACATAAAACCGACACATTGGATGCGCATAAAATCGTCACCGATTACCGTGTTGTCAATGCATCAGGAGAACTACAAATCAACGTCAACGGAACTGCTCTGGTACCTGTAAAAATCACACCTGACAGCTTCAATACCATCATTCTGGATAGAAACAATCACTTGAATGTCATTGTTGATACGACAGAAAACCGTAATGATCTGAAAGCCGAACTGCGATTTTATAACATTGTACCGACTTGCCATGGCGCGCTTGCACTTGAGAATGGGCCTGTCATTTTCGAGCAAACCAATTTTGGTGAAAGTAAGAAACGTACGATCAATCCAGTCAAAGCCAATGTGATTGCCAGCTGTGATACAACCTCATCAAAACCCTACACACTCCCTCCGTTAAAGTCGGGAGACCGTACTAGTATATTTCTAATTGGCGACAGCAAACAGCCACGTCTGATTGTCCAGTTAGATGCGACAGAACCTTATTCTGGTCCCCGCTAAGAGAGTGATATGGTCTTTGCCAGCACCAGTTTTATATTTTTATTCTTACCGCTATTTTTACTGGCCTATGCATTAGTCGGTGCGCGATGGAGAAATCTGACAATCCTGACATTTAGCTGGATTTTTTATGCATGGTGGCGGCTTGATTTTCTGGCGCTGATTGTATCGATTGCAGCTTGGTCATGGGGAACAGGCTTGTGGATTAATCGCCGTGAAGGTAAGACACGTCGTTATGCGCTACTGGTGGCGATCAGTTGGCCATTGATGTCGCTACTTTGGTTTAAATACGCTAATTTACTGGCACAAACTGCTACATGGCTGGGTGCACCACTCGGCCAATGGGAAGCGGTTATTTTACCGATCGGGTTATCGTTCTTTGTTTTTGGTGCCATTTCGTACTCGGTAGATGTTTATAGAAAAACTGTGAATGTCGAACACAGCTTCATTAATTATGCGACCTACCAATCCATGTTCGTGCATTTGGTAGCCGGTCCTGTTGTCCGTTATAAATGGGTTGCAGAACGCTTGCAAGCGCGTGCATTTGACCGAAAAGAGTTCATGCTGGGTGTTGAGCGTTTCATGCAAGGCTTTGTGCTTAAAATTTTAATAGCCGATACGCTCGCGCCATTGGTCGATAGCGGTTATCTTCTGTCAGCACCGAGTGCCACGGATGCCATATTGACGATATTGGCGTATACACTGCAGTTGTATTTTGATTTTTCTGCCTATAGCAGTATGGCAATCGGTTTGGGTCTCATGGTCGGTCTTAAATTTCCAGAGAACTTTAATCATCCTTATCTCAGCACTTCTTTATCGGAATTCTGGCGGCGTTGGCATATCAGCTTGTCGAGCTGGTTACGCGACTATCTATATATTCCGCTAGGTGGCAACCGTCAAGGATTGGCCAGAGGGTGTATCAACCTGTTAATTACCATGGCGCTGGGTGGTTTATGGCATGGTGCAAGCTGGACATTCATGGTATGGGGTATCTGGCACGGTAGTGGTTTGATAATTGAAAAACTCTGGCGTACAGCAAATATGCCGGCGCTCCCCTCCTGGTCCAGCCATATTGCATTGATACTTTTTGTCATGCTTGGCTGGATGCTATTTAGAGCACAGACATGGGATGAAGTCGCTGTCATGCTGGATGCATTGCAAGGTCATCATGGTTGGCAAATGACAGAATCATTTGCAGCAATCTTGCGTCCAAACCAGATTATCTGTCTCGTATTGGGTATTGCACTTGTTTATCTACCAAAGGTTTATACGATCAACACACGCGTACAGCATTTACACAGTGCTATTTCGCGTGTTGCACTATGTCCTTTATGGCTGCTTGCCATCTGGGTATTACAGGGTAGGACGATCGTTCCATTTCTTTATTTTCAATTCTGATCATGATGCGTAAATTCAATTCTTTTGTTTTTTTGCTCGTCATGGCCAGCGGTTGCCTATTCTTGTTATGGCATTTACGCTACGATGATCTGGAACCGGTACAACAACACTCATCGTGGCTGGATGGTTCTATCACCCATGCATTAGACCAGCGTATTGCCAAAACCACTTCGTCACATAAACGACTAGACAATACGCTAAACGGTATTTTGTATGCCACAACAGGTGACCCTGATCCACAAGTGCGCCAAGGTTGCCCAGGATGGCTGTTTTTGACCGAAGAACTCGTTGAAACGCCTAAGGGTCAAGAACATATCAAAGCACGTCTGGCACTCATTAACATAGTCCAGGCTGAATTAAAGACGCGGCATATATCGCTTGTTTCCGTGCCGATACCCGATAAAGTCATCCAGGTAAAAAACCAATTATGTGGTCTGCCTGTTTCCACCCAGGCACAAAGCCGCTATAGGACATGGCAATCTGTTTCTTCCAATACCGGGTTATCGCAAGTTGATCTAACGCACGGTTGGGTCAGTCCTGGCTACTGGCATACAGATACGCACTGGGACAGAGAAGGCGCTGATTACGCGGCGAAACAAATTGCATCAGCCATTCAACCACTTTTATCTGGCGATATGATGAGCATGGATTTGCGTATATCCGAACAGACAAAACCACGTATTGGCGATTTAACCAGCTTGGCCAGTCTGGACATGAATGTCCCGCCATTCGCGCCAGCAGTCGAGCAGGAAAAAACAACCGTTTTGTCAGTTGAACATCGTGGTGGTCTGTTAGATGATGTCGCTCCCCCCGGAATAGTTCTGGTCGGTTCTTCATACTCGATTAATTCCGGCTTCATTGATTATCTCCAATGGCATCTTAAACGAGAGGTCGTCCAAAAAAGCGTTCAGGGAAGTGGCTTTGCCGGCAGTCTGATCGACCTTGTTACCGTACCGGCAGAGCAATTGAACGATATACAGTTAGTTATCTGGGAATGGCCATTACGTGTACTTTTCCAACCACTAACAGACAAAGAAAAACATTACTTGCAACAACACGGAGTTCAGCTATGAAGCAACCTTTATTTCGCATTTTCGTCTCAGCATCGTTATTATGTCTGTTATTGACGGGGACTTTTGTTAATGCATATGCACAAGGCAGCACTTCTATCATTGAAGGCGATAGTGGATGGTTGTTTCCAGGGTGGGAACGTACCGACCAATATAACAGTGCCAGAACTGAATCCAACATCAAATTAATCAGTGAAACAAAAGCCCTTCTAGCTACGAAAAATATACAGTTGCTGGTAATGGTCGTTCCGGCAAAAACACCGTTTTATCCGGAACGCATACCGACTTATGTGACCATATCAAGCCAGATCAAATCCCGGTATCAGGACATCATGAACCTGCTATCAGCAAACGGGGTGACAACATTTGATGATTTACAGGTATTACGCACACTGGAAAACGCAGGTTCCTCCGCATTCTATCGTGCCGATTATCACTGGACTACTCTGGCAGCAGAAGCATCAGCTGACGCGTCTGCCAAGACAATCCGCGCGTATTGGACTTTGCCAACTTCCAGTGAGTCCGGAGACACATTGGGCGAATGGACGAACGAGCGACGTTATGGCGACCTTGCAATGAATTTTATGTCACCGCAAGACCGTAAACGCATCGGTCGTGATGTCTATACAGTACGTAAACTGAAAGATGCAGCAACAGGTTCACTTCTTGATAACACGCCAGCCAAAATCCAGATCATCGGTAACAGTTTTATTCAGCCATATCTGGGTTATCCGCAAAAACTATCGAACGCCTTAAATCAACCTGTTACCGTGACGTGGAATCCAGGCAATATCGGTCCATGGAAAACATTCATCGAGGCTGCAGAAAACCCAGAATTCAAGCAACGTCAAATTGTCGTATGGCAATTCAATGAAGCACAACTGGAATTTCCACCTGATACAAACAATATCTGGGATGCAAAGGGTATCATGTCTGTCAGTGAATGGAAAAACAAAGTCGGTGCTGCATTAAAATAGAGGAAATACACTACCTATCATGACAATGATTCGCACATGTATTGCATTTGCCCTTCTCTGCCAACTTTCGGCCTGTTCAAACAAACCGCACGCTGACGGTATTGTCTGGCAACCGGATAATGCATTAGCACAACCACATGGACAATGGGAGAAGTTAGGTACCCATCAGTTACTTGTACAGTGGAGTGTTGTGGATGGCTTGAGTTTTGTGAGTACATGTGGTGGCCGTATTCCTAACAACCCTGATTGGTCAAATATCAAATCAGCGCCTTGGGCTAAAAATATTATTCTGGGATTGGCCGGTCAATATAATGAGACCGAAGCACGTCAACATCTTGATGTGCTGTTTGCGCAATCAAAATGTATTGTCACAGCCCCTTTGCCGTTTGTAGTCAACGGCTGGTATTTCCCGGTAGAAATTGACCCTACCTGGAAAGAAGCACCCAAGCTCGTGCCTTATCTGAATAAACTGCCACGCCCTTTATGGGTCAGTGTGTACGACAACAGCAATATTGGTCCGGCAGAATTGGCAAAATGGCTCAAAGCATGGTTACCGGAAGATGTCGGTATATTTTTCCAGGATGGTACCGGACTGTATATGCGCGAACCACGTATTGCCGCACAGTATATGGATACCTTGCAAAAAGAGCTCGGAAAAGACCGCGTAAGATTGATTGCAGAAGCTTTCCGACCTGATGGTAAAGGTGGTTTCAGAGCAGCCAATGCAACCGAGTTACGAAGCCAGCTTGATGCCTATGACGACTATACAACCTATTTATTCGAAAGCAGATATATCACCAACGACGTCATTAGTGATCTGCAAAAATAAGGATCGTGAATCAATGGTCATGATGGACATATCACCACGCATACAAAAATACAGCCGGTAAAACCGGCTGTATTTGCATTACGCCACATGCTTTGTATGTGCTTCATGTGTATAACGATTGACCGGAATCGGTAGCCCCAGATTGCCGCGCAAAGTCGTTGACTCATACTCTTTGCGAAATATTCCTCTTTCCTGCAAAATCGGCACCACATAACGGATGAAATCCTTCAGTCCTTCTGTTTGAACATGCGGGTAAATCATGAAACCATCGACGGCTTTGGTCTCAAATAACTCCTGCATTTTGTCGGCAATCGCAACGGGTGTACCGACAAAATCTCCCTTTGGATAAGTTGCACGCAAAGCCAGTTGGCGTAGCGTCAGTTTTTCTTCTTTGGCAATACGTTTATAGTATTCAGCGACAGAACGGAAACTGTCTTTACCGATATCACCCAAATCGGGCAATGGTTCATCCAGAGGGAACTGGGAAAAATTAAAGAAACTGAAGAAACGGCCGAGATATTTGACTGCCAGATCAATATCGATATACTTGCCGGTCTCTTCATATTTTCTGTCTGCTTCTTCTTGCGTCACACCGACAATTGGTGTGATTTGCGGCATGATCAAGATATCTTGTTCTGCACGGCCGTATTTTTTTGCACGGGCTTTAATATCTGCATAGATAGCACGCGCCTCATCAGCGGAGTCACTCGTGGCAATACTGGAAAACACCCCGTCTGCATGCTTTGCCGCAAGCTCGCGTCCTGTGTCAGAAGCCCCAGCTTGAAATACAACCGGTTGGCCTTGTACGGAACGTTCCAGATTCAACGGTCCCTGAACAGAAAAAAACTCGCCCTTATGATTCAAGGTATGCATTTTATCAAAATCGACATAGTTGCCAGATACTTTATCGCGCGGGAAAGCATCACCTTCCCATGAATCCCAAAGTCCTTTAACCACATCGATATATTCTGCAGCAATGCGATATCGTAGACTATGTTCATGCAATTTATCATGACCATGGTTTCTGGCGACACCTTCCAGTGCCGAAGTAACCGCATTCCATCCTGCACGTCCGCTACTGATACGATCTAACGATGCCAACTGGCGCGCTGTTGTAAATGGTTCGCTATATGATGTTGAAAACGTGCCAACCAACCCGATATGCTTGGTCACAGCAGCCAATGCGGATAATGCTGTTGCAGGTTCAAAACGACTTAGAAAATATGGTGTTGAATCTTTAGTGATAAATGCCGAGTCACCATTAAATACAAAGTCGAATTTACCAGCCTCGGCAGTTTGGGCAACCTCTTTGATAAATTCAAAATTGGTCGACGCATCAGACGGTGTACCAGGATGGCGCCATGCTGCCACATTAAACCCGGGTGCAACTAAAAATGATCCTAATTTCAATTGTCTTTTAGGAGAAGCAGACATAGTAATCCTTCTATCGTTTACGATAAAAATTCCCACCATCAAGATTGATGACAGTACCACTCAGATAGGATGCACGCGCCGAAGCCAGGAACACCGCCAGATCAGCTACTTCTTCAGGTTCTGCCATTCGGTCAAAAGGTAAATCAGCCAACAACTCTTCCCAACGGTTTGCATCATTGAATTTCGCCTGAGCCTTTGTACGCAACAATGTTTCCTGACGCGTTGTGCGTGTTGCTGCAGGATTTAATCCGACAACTCGCACACCTTTGTCTGTACTGCGTGAACCCAGCGCATTGGTAAATGCGATCAATGCAGCGTTACCTGCAGAGCCACAGATATAGTCGTAATCATTGGCAACACCGGCAATACCGATAATATTGACAATGACGCCATGCCCTTGCTTACCGAAAATATCCAGAAAGGTTCTGCACATGTTGATATAACCGAACACCTTCAAGTCCCATGCCGCACGCCATTTCGCCTCATCGACTACTGTGACGGAA
>JAATFN010000010.1 GCA_015655165.1 Betaproteobacteria bacterium
CCCTTTTTCAAGGGTTGGCCGGATAGCATGGCCAACCACTGACGTATGCCAGAAATCGGCCATCACTTCATATAGATGAGATTGACAGCTGATACCGATATAAAGTTACCACGCTTGAATGTATATTGTGTCACAAATATTGAAAATCAAGGTATTGCTAAAGCAGTAAAAAATCTGTTGCCTTCGCACTTGAGCAATACAGCATTATCGCCAGTGCAGTCATCCTGACTAATCAAGATCCAAATCATCCCACACAAGCATCCATGCGTACGAGTCATTGACAAATTGGATATATTGATGAAGTTGCCAGTGACGCGCACTATGGCGAAAAAAGTGTCAACTTATTTTAGGATGGGACATAGTAGAAAAAAAGGGACTTCTGTAATGAAGTCCCTTTTAAAATCTGGAGCGGGAGAAGAGTCTCGAACTCTCGACCTATACCTTGGCAAGGTATCGCTCTACCAACTGAGCTACTCCCGCATGGAGTATGTAAAACAAACAATACCTGCATTTGCTTTACTTCTTTGCGACTTGCCATGTCTTTCATGTGCTTGTCACCGAAGAAGGCGTGAATTATTCCATAAAATACAGGTAGTACGCTAGTAATATTTGCTGTTTTTTTAATAGAATCACAACTTATCTGATTTCTGGACAGTATTATCAACGTATTTGCTCTTACAAGCGTACTTCCACCACTCAATCCACCCATAAAAAAAGGAAGCTGTCAGCTTCCCTTCCTGTTGATAACTGGCCACTAACTGCGTGGCTATGTTCGCAACCTGCTTATTGCGCGAGCGCCTCAACAGACAAAGTCAATGTCACTTCATCACTTGTGGCCGGTGCATATTTACCTGCATTAAACTCGGAACGTTTGATTCGGACCAGTGCATCGGCACCGAGTACTGGTTTCTTGTTCATCGGATGATCGATTGCTGTGAAGTGGATCAACTTCAATGTCACCGGTTTTGTGATGCCTTTGATTGTCAGATCACCATCGACAGTTGTTGGTTTGTCGCCTTCAAAATTAATTTTTGTCGACTTGAATGTCGCCGTTGGATAGGTTGCTGTATCCAGAAAATCTTTACCTTGGATATGGTCGTTAAACACGTTAATACCCGTATTCACCGAACGTGTATCGATGGTGACATCGACTTGCCCTGTTTTTGCTTGTGCATCAAAAACAATCGTGCCGCTTGTTGTATTGAAACGGCTTGTTTGCGTAGAAAGACCCAGATGGCTATAAGAGAAACGCGCTGCCGAGTGTGTCGGATCGACAGTATAAGTGACAGGTGCAGCAACTGCAGCTGTCATGACACCACCAGTTAATGCTGTTGCCAGAATCAAATGCGAGAAAGATTTCACCATACCGATACTCCAATTAAAAATTACGTTGAAAAACAGATTATTTTATTGCAGTAGCACTGACTTTAAATGTCACCCCTACTTCGGCTGCTACGATATCGGCGGCTGCCCATGAACCTTCACCAATGGCAAAACTATTACGGCGAATTGTAAATTTTCCTGCGAATACACCTTGATTACCGTTTTTGGTAAATGTCACAGGCATGGTTACAGGTTCACTCTTGCCTTTGATTTGCAATGTACCAGTAACTTGATAACGGTTGTCGCCTAATGCCTTGATCGATTGTGATTCGAAGCGTGCTTTCGGAAACTTGGCAATACTTAACCAGGTTGGCGTGATGACTTCCTCATCACCTTCTGCTGTACCTGTATCGATACTATCCAAAGCCACCTCGATAATGGCTTTACCTTGCTCGGGTTTTGCAGGATCGAATTGCAGCGTGCTGGTAAAGCGTTTGAATTGCCCATCCATCGACACGCCCATTTGTTTGTAATTAAAGCCAATCGTGCTTTGTGCCGGCACAACAGTCTGGAATGTCTCAGCCATCGCGGCAGTTGGTAATATTGCTGCAACGATCAATGCTAACGCTAGTTTTTTCATAAAAGTACACTCCACTTACTTGGAAAAGAATCGTGTCGGCAACATACGCTCCAGCAACCGATCCTTATTAATGAATTGATGCATGAGAGCGGCCAGTATATGCCCCGCCAAGAATGCGATAAATAACCAATTCAGGTAACCGTGCACCTGCGCGAGCAAATTACCGAGCTCACGGTCACGTGAAAGTAAATCGGGAATGGGCACAATACCAAACCATACTGTCTGAAACCCCTTCGCAGAACTCATCAACCAGCCGCTTAGCGGAATGCACAACATCAGCACATACAAGACCCAGTGCGCACCGTGCGCAAGCCATTTGGCTATACGACTCATTGTATCCGGTAAATCAGGTGGCACATGAGAAATACGCCATGCAAGCCGAAACAATGCCAACATAAAAATCGTTATGCCAGCCCATTTATGCCACGAGTAAATTTGCAACTTTTGTGGCGACAGCGGCAAACCGACCATATAAAAGCCCAGCGACAGCATACCGAAGAACAATAAAGCCATTAACCAGTGCAGGCTTTTGGCAGTAACAGTGTAGTGTCTCGTCATAAAGTGCTGTAAAGGTGATGTTTTACTAAATGTAACGAACTCTACTGTACAGTCGCTGACTGTTTACTGACATAAAGATAACAATTTTGTCAGGGAACCGTCCAGCATTATTTGAAGACAGCTATACCGGCAATATTACCCTTTAAGCGAGTGGGTTATCTAGAAGCTCAAAAGTGAATATTAACCGGTATATTGTCTAGCATTACGAGTGTTGACCGCGTAATTGCTCGTAACGGGCAAAAGCTGCTTTATATTCGGCGCTGCTGGTATCGACACCATGGTCTCCATTCACGAGCGCAGGCATGCCGGCATCATTCCATGCTTTCAGGTCAGAACGCACTTCCTGACGTGTCGCTGTATGAATGATCGCATCTGGGTTATGCTGATAAGCAGCTAACTGTGCACGGTATTGGTCACTGTTGATATCAGGTGTCTGGTCGCCAACGGCCACATCTGGCAAGCCTGCTTGACGCCATGCAGCCAAATCTGCCTTGACTTGTTCGCGGGTCAAATGACTTGTGACGACTTCGTCTGGTTTACCACTCAGTTGTGCATAACGTGCCAGTGCGGCTTTGTATTGTGCACTATTTGTATCGGTACCTTGCTCTGCCACAGACAGTGCATCCAGACCGGATTGCTTGTAAGCTTGCAAATCGGCACGTACTTGGGCACGTGTCAGAGGTTGTGTGTTGTCTTGTGCAAATGCGGACATGCTTGCTGCAGAAGCGATCAATGACAATGCGATTACGGATTTTTTGAAGTTCATGATATGTTCCTGTTCTTTCATGCCAGTTCATACTGGTGTTATTAAACGAGGCTAATTGCGTCAGCCCATGGATGAACTTTACGCAATTGACACTGACATGTTCATGACGCCATACGGACAATTTTGTCAGTTAAAACACATGTGATTAATCTGACAAAATTATCAGCAAACAGTCAGTAGACAGGCACGCTACAAGTGGTAGACTGCACACAGAGCTCAGTGGAGAATCTCATGCGTTTGTTAATTGTTGAAGACGAAGAAAAAACATCTTCCTACGTATACCGTGGCTTGACGGAACTCGGTTATACAGTCGATGTTGCCGACAATGGTGTTGACGGTTTGCATAACGCGCTTGAATTCGATTATGACGCTATTATTCTGGATGTCATGCTGCCAGGCCAAGATGGATTTCAGGTGTTGTCCGGTTTACGTCAACATAAAAAAACACCTGTCATCATGTTGTCGGCACGTGGCACTGTAAACGACCGGGTTGCCGGATTGCGTCAAGGAGCAGACGACTATCTGCCCAAACCGTTTTCTTTTACAGAACTGGTCGCCCGCCTGCAAGCGCTGGTACGTCGACGTACCAGTGATGGCACAGATATCACCCATCTGCAAGTCGGCGACATGTATATGGATTTACTTGCGCGCAAAGTCACACGTGCGAATCATCGCATTGATCTGACTGCGAAAGAGTTTTCTTTATTGAGCTTGCTGGCACGCCACGAAGGTGAAGTACTGTCAAAAATGATGATTGCCGAACAAGTATGGGATATGAATTTCGATAGCGATGCGAATGTCGTCGAGGCAGCAATCAAAAGATTACGTACTAAAATTGATGCTCCCTATTCCGACAAATTATTGCATACCGTACGTGGCATGGGTTATGTACTGGAAGTGCGTCATGACATATCCGAAGTGGTTGATGCACAATCATGATAAAAATTTCTATTGCCCACCGTATCGTGTTGATGATTGTTCTGGTCAGTGCGACGGTTTTTTCTGCCAGCGCTGTGTGGCTTTACTACCATCTGGAAAACTCCCTGATTGGCCAGATTTATACCGACTTGAGATTTCGTCATTCGATTCTCGATCCATTACTCGTATCAAGCAGCAACCAACAAGAATGGAAAAATGTACGTGATAAACTGACCAATTTGAGTAGCCGAGACAATGGCACACACTACTGGGTGATGAGTGCAAATCAAGATTTTACGTTTGGCTCAGGCCCTGTCACGCCGCAATGGTTAAGTAAACCGGAGGGGTTTACTGTTGTTCAAAATGCCCAAACCAAACGCGCATGGGTCATTTTTACACGCACAATCGCACCAAACCATGAACGTCCTGAATTGCGTTTTGTGATGGTGTCTGATTGCACACCATTTTTCACTACCCTCGCAAAATTCCGGAGCATGCTAACAGCAGCTTCTTTAATCGGGGTATTAGTGATTGCCTTACTCGGCTATTTGATTGCGCGTGTCGGTTTGGCGCCTGTTCGTCGATTAAGTGCACAAGCCAATAGTCTACCTCCGGGCAACTCGCAACAACGTTTGGATACGAATGCCCTTCCCTCCGAATTAAAAGAGCTGGCATCGTCATTTAACGGCGCATTGGCACGTCAGGAAGCGGCATGGACTCAACTGGAAGGATTCAATGCGAATGTCGCGCATGAGTTACGTACACCGCTGACCAATATGATGGGACATACGCAAGTTATCCTGTCACAAAAACGCGATATCACCGAACTGGAAAATCTGCTTGAATCCAATCTTGAAGAAATAGAACGGATGACAGGTATCGTCAACGACATGATGTTTTTATCCTATGCGGAAAACGGTCAGCGTGCCGCTGACTTGAGCAGTGTTTCATTAAAAGAAGAAGCATTAAAAACAGTCGATTATCTCGAACCTGTATTAGCGGAAAACAATGTCATGGTCCATGTTTCAGGAAATGTCGATGCCACAGTTGACCGTCGCTTATTTCATCGTGCATTGGCCAATCTGTTATCCAACAGTGCGCGACATGTTACTGCTGGCGATACCGTCACCGTCGACCTCCTCAAAAAAGACAAATACGTACAGGTATCAGTCACCAATCCCG
>JAATFN010000235.1 GCA_015655165.1 Betaproteobacteria bacterium
CTCTGTACGTAAACAAAACGATCTACAAGTACCTTCTGCCGATGATCTTGCAGTCGCAACACCATTAGTCGTATTAGCAGCTGCAAAACTGGGTAACACCCGCCTTATCGATAATCTGGAAGTCTAATGAGAGCGATACGTAGCGTTCTCATTGTACTAACACTCCTGCACATAACAACAGGAACGGCACTTGCATCAATCTCGGTCATTGATGATACCAATCATACCGTGACCCTTGAACGTCCTGCGCAGCGCATCGTCAGTCTGGCACCACATATCACCGAGCTACTGTTTGCAGCAGGAGCGAGCAAACGGATTATCGGTGTCAGCGCGCACAGCGACTTTCCTCAAGCTGCAAATATTATTCCTTCAGTTGGCAATATCTCTGGCATTGACATCGAACGTGTCGCAAAACTCAAACCGGATTTGATTGTGGCATGGGGAGGCGGTAATTCGGAAACCCAACTCGCACGCTTAAAAAAATTCAACATACCGATTTATATCAGTGCCCCAAATGATTTCGAACATGTTGCCTCATCTATCGAGCGTCTGGGAACCTTAGCAGGCACTAGCGAACAAGCCTACGAAGCAGCAACACTATTTAGACACCGCTGGCAGTATCTTGTGACCAGCCATAAAAATGTCAGAACTGTCTCCGTGTTTTACCAGCTTTGGAAAAACCCGCTGATGACATTAAACGATACACACATGATCTCAAAAGTGATTCAGGTTTGTGGAGGTAAAAATGTCTTTGGCGACTTAACCCCATTAGTACCGACTGTGACAACAGAGGCTGTCTTGGCAGCCAACCCGGAAGTCATTATCACTCCGAGTGATGCCAATGAAAGCAGCTTGGTCAGCTGGCAACGTTTCCACGCACTAAACGCCACCAGAAAAAAACAACTCTACATCATCCCTGCAGATGAAATCAGTCGCTCTGGCCCACGTATTATCGATGCTGCCGAGAGAATGTGTGAATTACTGGATAACGTGCGGGCCAAAAAATAATCAGTTAAAAATGGTATTTTCCACCGACAGAAAATAGATTGATGGCATTCTGTTTATCACCGGCTATACCTTGATAACGTGTATAGCCAACATTGAAATGCATGTGGTCGGTTACAGCTGTTTCATAACCGATACCGGCCACAACCCCCAACCCTGAATGACGGTTGCTTTCTTTTTTATCAGGAAAAACATAGTTGTGCCGAGCTCTGTACTCCATACGGTTCTTTGTCACCGATGTACCGCTGACCTGCATGTAGGAAGCGCCTCCACGGACATATACGCCCGGCAGATAATCAGTAAAGTGATAGATTACGCTGACATCCCCGCCTGTGACACGGGCGCTGGCATCATACGACACCACACCCATCGGATAAGTTTTATGGTCACGGATAGAAAATCCTGTCATATACCCAAGTTCTAAGGCGACATTGTCGTTGACCTTGTAGCCTAAAGATAATCTCGCACCTTTACCACGTGCGCGTTTATGCTCAGCCCATTGATATCCGACTTGACCATTGTTATTCAGATTCACATCGCGTTTTATCCCTTCGATACCGAGATATAAACCGGTGCCGTGTTTTGGAGTATGTGCCGTGTTGGCTGCAGATGACGTAACCGGATCGTGCTGTTGTTTATTTTTCCGCACCATCTCTACAGAATCCATGTCGACATGATCGGAAGTATTGCCTTCCTGTCTATCTGGCATCACACATACCGGTTGTTCTTTGACTGTATTTATTTGTTCTGTACTATTGGAACAGGGTGTCGGTGCTGCATGTGCTGCCACTGAGCACAGTGTTGAAATAACAATAATGAGCTTGTTCATATCTACCTTTTAGCAAACAATAATGACCTACTGCTTGCTTAGGTGAAGAGGACACGAACAATTCGTTGATCAAGCAAAAAAAAGAATTTTCTGATGCATGATGTACATCAATAGGCGAGTTTGATACCGAGCTTCAGATGATTCATTCTGTCACCACGCCAGGCCAGATAGGTTGAATGGAGTACTCTGAGAGAAAGATGCTCTGTTGCCTGATATTCATAGCCGATGCCGAAAGAAAACAGGTAGCTATTTTCTTTTTTTCTGGACAAGACGTGTGCCTGGTATTCTTCCACATCACGCATCATCAGACCCAGCGATGGTTTGATAAACAATCCCCGAAAAAACGTTGTACTGTGATACAGCAAACCGACATCGACCACATTGATCTTGATGTGATTGACACTGCCGTCATGTGTCGTGCTAGTCGTTTTTGCCAACAAATATGAAACTTCTGTCGAAAAATCTGAATTGAAGTTATATCCTAAAAAAATGCTACTTTGCGCAGCATGGTATGTATCGAAGGCATCCTGAGTCTCGTTATACAGTTGAACAATGCCATAACCGCCATCAATACCACCATAGATTGTTGATTGTTGTTGCGCCAAGACGAGACTTGGGACGAGAGCCAAATAGAGGATGATCAACTTTCTCATCGTTTTCCTCCGTAATCGTTTCGGCTTTCTATCTAAACACAGACACACGCTTCCCATATTGGGAAATAATCATGTGAAAGTTCAAAATGAGCAGGATAATGTTACGAAATTTGGCGGGGTAAAACAGGCACATACAATATGCCACTCTCGGTATTGATCATGTCAAAGTTACAATCAAATGCTGCCTGCAAGATTGATGGTGTCAGCACATCGGCTACAGGCCCTGCATAACACTGCTGTTTGGCAATCACAAGTACGTGTGTTGCATACCGTGCCACCAAATTGATATCATGGCAAACAGCTACCACGGCATGGGTCTGTGATAGATCACGGATCAAATCCATCATCACGATTTGTGCTGCCACATCCTGATGTGCGGTCGGCTCATCCAGTAAAAATAGCGTCGGATTCTGCACCAACACAGCCGCCAGTGCGACACGCTGACGTTCACCACCCGACAGATGCAGGATATTTTTTTTGTCGTAACCTGCCAGTTTCACCTGTTGCAACGCCTGTTGCGCCAATGCAATATCTTCTTCACTTTCCCACCCCCATCCGGTCTGATAAGAATAGCGTCCGGTCAACACCGAATCGATCACATTGTCGGCAAACACATCCGATTGCATTTGTAAAAGTAATCCTCGCCAACGTGCTTGCTCCTTCACAGACAGCGCTGCAATATCTTGGCCATTGGCACTAATGCGGCCATGACGCGGTGGATGTAATCCTGCAATACACTGCAACAACGTGCTTTTACCTGCACCATTTTTACCGACAACACACCAGAATTGCCCTGTCTTAACCTGCCAGGAGAAATTGTCGACAAGCATTGTATCGTCTGTTGCCAACGTTAAATTATGTACTGCCAGTACGGGAGAAGACATCGCATTACTCATGTTTTTCCCTTTGACAATAACCATAAAAAAATAGGTACACCGATCATTGCTGTAATCACACCGACTGGTAACTGCACAGGTGCGACAATGGTACGCGCAAGCAGATCAGCAAGCGCCAAGACACTACCGCCCATCAGGATAGACGCCGGTAACAAAATACGCTGATCGTTCCCAATCACAAAACGTAAACCATGCGGAATGACCAATCCGATAAAACCGATTGTACCGGCGACTGTCACAGCAGCGGCAGTCGCCACCGATGCAAAGCATAATGTGATCATGCGCAAACGTCTGACAGGTACTCCCATTAATTGGGCAACACCCTCACCGCGTGCGAGCAAGTTCAGTGCCGGTGCATACCAAGTCATGACAATAGCCGCAATCAATAATATGACAGCAGCTTCATAGACAAAGTAGCTACCTTCCAGGTCACCCATCATCCAAAAGACAATGCCCCGCAATTGTTTATCGGCAGCCAGTGTTAATACCAAGGTGACAACAGCACCAAAACCAGATGCCAGCATCACGCCTGTCAATAACAAACGATGCCCTGCCAATACCGGAGACAAAGAAACGGATTGAAAAGCGCGATATGCCAGACCAAACAACAACAATACTGCAAAACCTGCGCCCAATGCGGCACCAATTGCAGTACTGCCTTCATAGGTGATGCCGGCATAGCCTGCTGCCAGTAGCACCAATGAGGCGCCAGCTGCAGATCCACCTGAAATTCCCAAAATATAAGGATCGGCTAAAGGATTACGTAAAATGATTTGCATTAAAGCACCGGCCAAGGCCAAGAGCGCACCCACAACAAATGCCGTGAATGTGCGGGTTACGCGTAATTCAAATAATAGACCGGTTAATACATCAGATGATGTACCGGATACACAGCCGGTGCTGCCACATAATGTGGAGACCGCGAGCGCGATGATCGTGATCAACAAAAAAGAGCCAAGCAGGATAATAGCGCGTCGCATAAATTACGTTAAAAGTCGTATCGTGCCGTGAATTTTAATGCACGGCCTGCATCGGGATAGATATTCCCTTTACATCCGAATGCATTGGTAAAGTACTTCTCGTTTGTCAGGTTATTACCAGATACAGCAAACTCCCATCCTGACAGACGAATTGCGTAGCGCGCATCCACTGTTGTGTAAGATGGCATTACAGACGTACATGTATTATCGAAATCATTGCCATAACGTTGCGTATCCACCCACTGCACACCGATATTGGCATTATGGATGCCGGATAACCAGTTCAAACGTGCTGTCGCAATATTTTTGGGTACCAGGGCGACTTCTTTCCCGCTATTAGGTCCTTCACGGAAAGTCGCTTTCACATGTTGAACACTCGCAGTCGCCGTGAAATTGTCATTGATACGTGCTTTACCTTCAACTTCCACACCCTGACGTTTGGTTGGATCCAGGTTGATGTTAACCCAAGTATTCGGGTTATATACGATCTCGTTTGTCAGTAAATGCTGGAACCAGCGCACTATCAATTGTGTATCACTTTGACCGAACGTCGCACCGATTTCACGGTCATGCGATAACTGCGGTTTTAAAGCATCGCCCAGATTGGCAACGTAACGGTTGTCGTCAACATTGGCAACGCGATAGCTTTGACCTACCTTGGCAAACACACGTACTGGTGCAACAATTGCATAACTTGCTTGCAGATCCCATGCATTTAATGATTGCTTGGTCGAATAACTACTTGCATAGGTACTTGGCTCACTGGCTACCTTGTCAAATTTTTCATGACGGGCACCCAAAGCAATACGTGCATTATTATTGATGGCAAGCTCGTCACGTACATAGATTGCTTGAGATTTTTGCGAAGCTTCTGCCGTCCCCTTGGCATCATGCAAATCCCATTGACTCCAGTCGACACCGACAACCAACTCATTATTCAAGCTGGCATTAGACGCCATATAGCGTAAACGCGGGGAAAATTGTGTTATCCGCCGATTCGTTTCAATGTCTGTCACCCAAGCGCTTGGTATATCAACCTGATACATCTTGGCATTTTTTTCCCGATGCGACAGTTCGGCAGCAAATTCAACCGCACCAAAACGATGTTCGCCAAACAATGTGACACGGTTATTCTCGTAAGAACCAAAGTCCAATGGTGTTTTTGTCTGGCGAGCATCAGCTTCATATTCGGCATAGGACAATGGTCCTGGCAAACGATAATCGGCATTTGCCACATCCAGTCTTACACCAATACGGCCTTGTCCATACGCCCATTGCAAACCGCCACTGAAATTTTCTTGTACAGATTTGTTATTGTCGCGGTAATTGTCTGCCCGTTCTCTGCTGTAGTTCGCATCGATTGAGAATCCATTCCAGTTTTTAGCCAATGAAGCTCGCGCAGCACGTTGGCCATCAGACCCCGCTTCTGCAGTAACAGAACCATGAAAAGTATTTAACTCCGGACGTTTCGTCACAATGTTGATGACGCCACCAGTTGCACCTTCTCCATACAGAACACTTCTACCACCCCGGGTGATTTCGATACGTTCGACAGTATCAATCGCAATGGAAGACAAGAGCGTGTTAGCTTGCTCGTTTTCATTGAAACGTACACCGTCAACGACAACCACAAAGTTACCGCTACTTTGCTCACCGAAGCCACGTAGATCCAAACCGAAATCAGCTGTTCCCAATAAGCTTTGACGACCATACACACCGCCGATATGACGGATTGCTTCATTCACATTGTTAATACCCGCATTGCGGATTTCTTCGGAAGAAATAATAGTCGCACCAATTGGTGCGAAGGCAGGATCACTCGGAAAACGTGCGCCAGTGACTTCAACAGATGGCAATGCCTTTTCATTGGGAATTGATTGTGCAAATACAGGTGTTGCAAAAGCTGCAGACAAGGCCACAGATAAAACAGATACGCGCAACAATGGCTGGCGTAACGCCTGCACATGGCGACTGGCTAAACGTAACATAATCAAGATCTTAAAGAAGAATCTCCAGCTTGCCTCCCCGCAAGCCAAATGACACAGAAGGCATGTTCAATGCACCTCCCCCTGTTCTGGCCGGTATCCGGGCTACAAGTACAGCTAGTCCGCCCTTCCCATACATGAACCTGTTACGTGATCCGGTATTTCTACCGGAAGACCTCAACTTCATACACAGTGGTTGCTAAGACATTGCCACCAAGAAAGTGGCTCTTGTTTACCGTTGCGGGGGCAGCACACGTTTTCCGGCAGGCTATTTCCTGCTGACTCCGTGTTTCCCGTTTAACTGCAATCATGAACACGATTGCGGGCACCAAAACGCTACAATTGTAAAAGCCAAAGCAATAAACATCAATCGATTCTGACAAACAATATGCCTGAGTGCAAGATGACATGCCAGTATAAAGCAATACCCCAGAAAACCCTCTTACAACGGTGAAATCCCACTGTTTTTTAGCCTATGGGGAGGCTATCTGGCCACTTATAATCAATTAACAAAATAGAAGTTTTGATGGGAATGCCCCAGGCAGTGAGCTTAAAGACGCCGTTATTGCCTGCATTCACGTCAATTATTACTTAATATACAAACGACACTAAATCAACATCGCACTGTAATGCATAGCCACTTGGTGTGGATCCATACCAAGTGACCCATGACAACGCAGCTAATTTGTATGGAGAGAACATAACCATGAGTGATGATGTCGATTTAGACGCTCTGTTTGACCAAATCTCTGCCAAAAGTCAACCTGCATCCGCTAACGGTGATGTAGCGGCTTCTGCCGATCAATCTACAGCTGCTGATGACACACCACCTATCGGGGCAGACATGATTCTTCCCGACGAAGCAGACAACACCAACTCGCCATTAGTCGCCACCACACTCAACCCTGATAGTCTGCAAGACTTTGAAGAACAAAGCGACAAACCCATGTACGCTCGTTTGGGCGGGATCGTACGTCTATTGCATGACTCCATGCGCGAACTGGGTTATGACCGCTCTTTGACTGATGTCGCATCCCAGATCGGCGATGCACAGGGTCGTCTTGAACACGTTGCGACCTTAACCGAACAAGCTGCCAACAAAGTCTTGAATGCCATTGATCAAAGCATGCCCGAACAAGAACAGCTTGCAACAACGGCACAACAAATTGATCGCCGCTGGGAACAGCTCTTTGCAGGACAATTGAGTCTCGATGAATTCAAAACCCTTGCCAATGACTCCAAAGGATTTGCCAATACCGTACTTGCAGCGACCGAAGTCCAAAAGGCACGGATGCTTGAAATTATGATGGCTCAGGACTTTCAGGATATCACCGGCCAGCTGATTAAAAAAATTGTCGCGATTACCGCTGTAGCAGAACGTGAACTGGCACAGTTGCTGCGCGACAATGCACCAGCCGAAGTAAAAGCTGCCATGGCTGACAAGCCGGTTGAACTGTTAAATGGCCCAAGTGCCCCGGGTGCGGCATTAGAGCAAAATGATGTCGATGACTTACTTGATAGCCTGGGGTTCTAATGGATGACGAAATGCTCAAGGATTTTGTCGTCGAGTCGTTAGAACTCGCGACTAACGTTGAAGAGCATCTGCTGTCTCTTGAACGCAATCCTGGTGATCTGGAAATTTTAAATGCAGTATTCCGGGCATTCCATACCATTAAAGGTGGTGCAGGCTTCGTCAACCTGCCTGCCATGGTCTCTGCCTGCCACATGACCGAAAATTTGTTTGACGCGTTAAGAACCGGCAAGGCATCCGTGACACCTGTTGCCATCGAGGCAGCACTGCAAGCCAGTGGTTTTGTAGCCAGCCAGTTGACCGAATTATCCAATGGGGCCGCCCCCGAAAGCTTGTCTGCAATGCCAGCAGAGTTGGAAGAAATCCTAAAACAAGCTATTGAAGGTCGTAGTGCACCGGTTGTTGCCACACCTTCTGTGGCACCAGCGTCAGTTCAGGCAAAAACAACGCCAGCCACGAGCAACAGTTCCCCCAACACTGATCATCAACTTGACTGGGAAGGCATGTATGAAGCCGTCACCGGTATTCACGTTGCCAAAGAAGCTGCTTCAGTGCAAACACCTGTCGCCATGCAAGCGACACCCCCGTCTTCCGGCGAAACTATCCAGTCTCATGCACCTGCTGTTGCCACACCAACACCAAAAACTGCTAGCCCGGCGACAAAGTCCACATCGACTGCCCCAGCCAAAGAGGAAAGCATCCGTATCGATGCAGTCAAACTGGATGCGTTACTGGAAGTCGCGGGTGAATCTGTGCAAGCAGCAAACCAGGCAGCCGTGTTACTGGAAAAACTGCAAGAATTCAAGTTAGAAGGTACAGCCGCATCGTTAATGTCGACACTCGCTGAAACATTAGGACGTGCATCACGCTACTCAACAGAATTGCAACGGGCAACATTATCGACGCGAATGCAACCGGTAGGCCGCTTATTCCAGAAATTTCCACGTCTGGTACGCGAGCTTGCCAAAGATCTGGGGAAAGATATCGACTTGCAGATTTCAGGTGCCGAAACAGAAGTCGACCGGGTTGTCGTCGATAGTTTGTATGACCCGCTCGTGCATATGCTGCGTAATTCGCTCGACCACGGTATTGAAGCTGACCGTAGTGCTGCCGGCAAACCCAACAAGGCGGTCATCGGTCTGAAAGCCTGGCAAGAGGCCAGTAGTGTGATGATTGAAGTCATGGATGACGGTAAAGGTATGGATCCAGACTTCTTGCGCCAAAAAGCAGTCAGCAAAGGTCTGATTGGCGAACATGAAGCCCAAAGTATCGATGAAGCATTGCAACTCGTTTTTTTACCAGGCTTTTCGACCAAGGAAGTCGCCTCTAGCGTTTCTGGTCGCGGTGTTGGCATGGATGTGGTTAAAACCGCCGTTGAAAAACACCGCGGCACCATTCGTATCAGTTCGACCATGGGTGTCGGGACACGTTTTTTAATCCGCTTACCGATTGAACTGTCGATTATCCCGACAATGCTCGTACGCACATCGGATACTGCACTGGCCTTGCCAATGGCAGTAGTCGAACGTGTTGTCGAACTGCCTGAAACATTCAGCGAAGTGGGCGGTGCGCCAGTCATGCGCGATCAGGGTAGACCGCTACCGGTGTTGTCGTTAGCAAGTGTATTAGGCTATGAACCTGGTGCCGAACGTGTAGGCATTGTCATGGCAGTACCAAAGCCCTATATTCTCAGCGTAGAAGCAGTCGAAGGTACGGCAGACCTGGTCATTAAACCTTTAACTGCCATTCATACCAACGGTGTAACAGGCACGGCACGTTCTGCCGAAGGTGAACTGGTATTAGTCGTTGGCCTGTCTTTCCTTCTGGAAGGCTGTAGAGCAACAGCTACTGCAGCCTGATAAAAAGAAACGGCAACAGTATTCACCGTTGCCGCTTTTTCATCTACCTATTCATCGTTCACCTGAAATTACAACTCGTAGAGATCTTTCTCGCCTTCCATCACCTGGGCAATCAATTTCCGGTTTAACGTTGGCGCCAACAGTTCAATGAAGGTATACACGTAACTGCGCAGATAGGCACCCTGTTTTAATCCGACACGCGAAACATTTGTACCAAATAGGTGGCCCGCAGGAATCGCCCGCAAATTACGGTCTCGTTCCGGATCAAATGCCATACCGGCAATAATACCGACCCCCATATTCAACTCGACATAGGTTTTAATCACATCGGCATCAATTGCCTCTAGAACGACATCTGTTTTCAGATCACGTAAATGAAACGCATGATCGATCTTGCTGCGACCAGTAAAAGCGGCATCATAGGTAATTAAGGGGTGGCTTGCAATCTCCTCTAAGGAGAGATTTTTAGAGCTTAATAGAGGATGATCCACGGGAACTACTACCACATGTTCCCATTGGTAGCATGGCAGTGAAATAATCCCGTCACCATCTGCCAACGACTCTGTGGCAACCGCGACATCGGCCTGATCGTTCCTGACCATTTCGGTAATCTGTTTGGGACTCCCCTGCAGCAAGGACAAGCGTACTTTCGGGTACTTTTGTGTAAATGCCTGAATCACTTTAGGCAACGCATAGCGTGCCTGTGTATGTGTTGTCGCAATCGTAAAACTACCACTATCGTGGGCGGCGAATTCTTTACCAATACGTTTTAAGCCATCAACTTCCTGCATAATCAGTTCAACAGAGCGTAATACGGCACGTCCAGGCTCGGTCAAGCCACGAATCCGTTTACCATGTCTGGTAAAGATATCGATCCCCAGCTCTTCTTCCAGCTCGATAATCGCTTTCGAGACACCAGGTTGCGACGTATAAAGCGCTTTGGCTGCTTCCGTTAGATTATAGTTCTGTCGTACAGCTTCTCTTACAAAACGAAATTGATGCAAATTCATTACTCGCCCTTCTAGTGCACGATAAATGTACTGCGATATACAAATTCCACATATTAAGAAAATGAACGGCTATATACAAAATCTGCATATAAGCAAATAGATACTTTGTCGTTTGATTACCCGCCCATATTTAGTACGATTTTAACCGTTATTAACAATGTGGCATAACTATTTGTTATGTAGATGGCGGTATTTATATGCCAGATCATCACTTTGTTCATAACAGCAGTCCCTTTTTATAACAGAATACCAAAGAATACGGCCGATTCATCTGCTGGTTTATGTGGCCTGCTTCCGATGCTGACGAGCATTGCAGAACAACAAACACCAGCAAATAGCGTCAAATCATCCCGTTTGTCGCTATTTATTAAGACGTTAAGAGGAAATACAAGAATGTATCACTATGACCAATACGATCAACTGATCGTAAACGAACGGGTCGAACAATATCGAGACCAGGTGCGTCGTCGCCTAAGTGGCGAGCTGACCGAAGACGAATTCCGCATTCTGCGTCTTCAAAACGGCCTTTATATGCAACGTCATGCTTACATGCTGCGTGCTGCGATTCCTTATGGTCTACTCGCTGCAAACCAGTTACGTATGTTTGCACAGATCGCACGTCAGTACGATCGTGACTATGCGCATTTCACGACACGTCAAAACATCCAGTTCAACTGGATCAAACTGGAAGACTCTCCAGACATACTGGCAAAACTTGCAACAGTAGAATTGCACGCGATTCAGACTTCAGGCAACTGTATACGTAATACAACATCCGACGAATTTGCCGGTATCGCCGCAGATGAAATCGTTGACCCGCGCCCTTATGCAGAACTCATTCGTGAATGGAGTACATTTCACCCTGAATTTGCCTACTTGCCGCGTAAATTTAAAATCGCGATTAGCGGAGCCTTGGAAGACCGTGCTGCAACTGCTGTACATGATATTGGTTTACACGTCATTAAAAACGAAGATGGTGAAGTCGGCTTCAGAGTACTGGTTGGTGGGGGTATGGGGCGGACACCAATCTTAGGGAGTGTTATCCGCGAATTTTTGCCATGGCGTCATGCAATGACCTATCTGGAGTCGATTTTACGCGTGTATAACCTGCACGGTCGTCGCGACAACAAATATAAAGCGCGAATCAAGATTTTAGTCAAAGCGATCGGTATTGACACGTTTAGAGAGCAAGTCGAAGCAGAATGGTTAAACAGTAAAGATGGCCCTGCCACATTAACCGAAGATGAACTGCATCGTATTGCCAAATACTTCACCAGCCCGGCGTACGAAAGCTTACCTGCGACAGACACAGCGTTTGAACGTTTGAAAAATGAAGACAAAGCATTTGCCAACTGGCTAAAACGTAATGTCAAAGCACATAAGGTACCAGGCTATGCAGCAGTCCTACTGTCGTTAAAAAAGCCCGGCATTCCTCCTGGCGACATTACTGCCGAGCAGATGGATTTCGTTGCAGATCTTGCTGATACATACAGTTTCTCAGAGTTGCGTGTCACACACGAACAAAATCTCGTGTTGTCCGATGTCAAAATTACCGATCTGTATACCGTCTGGCAAGCTGCTAAAGCACAGCAGTTGGCAACACCCAATATCGGTTTGCTGACCGACATCATATGCTGCCCGGGAGGCGACTTCTGCTCATTGGCCAATGCCAAATCCATTCCGATTGCCCAAGCGATCGCAGAACGCTTCGAAAATATCGATTTCCAACATGATATTGGCGATATCGAACTGAACATCTCTGGTTGCATCAATGCGTGTGGACACCACCACGTCGGTAATATCGGCATTCTGGGTGTCGATAAAGATGGGCAGGAATGGTATCAGGTCTCTATTGGTGGCGCACAAGGTAATCACGCGAGCATCGGTAAAATTATTGGTCCTTCATTCTCGGCAAACCAGATGCCAACAGTCATTGACCGTCTGTTACAGGTCTATGTCGATAACCGTATTGAAGATGAACGCTTCATTGATACAGTGCGTCGAATCGAAGTCGCACCGTTTAAGCAATTTGTCTATGCAACACCGATTGTCGTTGAACAGACAGCAGGAGAAGCAATCAATGCCTAATATTATCAAATACCGTGAAGTCGTCAGTGACGATTGGTTTGTACTACGTTTAAATGAAGGTGATACACCACAAACTGTCACTGTACCGGAAGGTAAAGTGATTATTCCTTTGGCTGTATGGCATGCACAGGAAGCGACATTGTCATCACGTAGCCCAAAAGCGATCTGGTTGTCTCCAGATGAATTGGCAGAAGATATCAAAACAGATATCAACACCTTTGATGTGATTGCCATCGACTTTCCGCAATTCATGGATGGGCGCGGTTATTCGACTGCCTACAATTTACGTGCACGCTTGAAATTCACAGGCGAATTGCGTGCCATTGGCGATGTATTACGTGACCAGTTGTTTTACATGAAACGTGTTGGATTCGATGCCTTTGCAGTACGTGCTGATAAAGACATTCACGACGCATTAAAGGGATTGACAGATTTCTCCGAGAAATATCAAACTTCCTGGGACGAAAAAAATCCGTTATACCGCCGCACTCACCGTGATGTAGTCAATGCCGGATAAACAGATCATGACGATGCAAGATCAAACACAGGCAACCCATATCGGGCAAACGTTGGCGATATTACATCATATTGTCGACAACTACTCGCCTGCCGTTTTTGCATCCAGCTTGGCGGCAGAAGATATGGTGTTAACAGATTTGATCTTGCGTCACAATTTATCCATCGGTATTTTTACATTAGAGACTGGTCGCCTCCATGCCGAGACACTCGGGATGTTAGACACAATCAAAACAGTCTATGACTACACTGTCATACCGTACTATCCGGATCAGGAAGCAGTTGCACGTTATGTCACTGAAAAAGGGCTAAACGCGTTTTACAATAGTACCGAGCTGCGTAAAGAGTGTTGCCATATTCGTAAAATCGAACCGTTAAACCGGGCATTAGTCGGCAATGCAGCATGGATTACCGGCCAACGTCGTGCACAATCGATGACCCGTACAACACTCGCAGTGCAAGAAGAAGATATCGCGCACGGCATGGCCAAATTCAATCCTTTGGCCGATTGGTCAGAAGAACAAGTCTGGCAATAGATCCGCGAAACAGAAGTACCC
>JAATFN010000424.1 GCA_015655165.1 Betaproteobacteria bacterium
CATTACTACCACTTTGTGAGCAGTATCAGATCGATATGGATGAACAAATCATTTATCCGTGGACAGACCATCGTGTTCAAGCCTTATTCGCAGATCCCGAATTCGTCGTTCACATCACAGCATGTATCACAGCACATCAAACCGGGTTGCATCATTATCTGGCGCAAGCCGGGTTTTCTCATGGCAAGGACATCGGTATTATCGACATTGGCTGGCGTGGTACGATTCAGGATAATCTTGCGTATCTGTTTCCACAGATCAAGATACAGGGATTTTATCTTGGCTTGCAGAAATATCTCAATCAACAACCAGACAATTGCACTAAATCATCATTTGGTCCCAACGACAATCATTTTTCAGAAAACAGTCATCTCTTGCATGATGTCTCGATGCTTGAAATGCTGAGTAATTCACCCTTTGGCTCGGTCACAGGTTACAGCCAAGACGCCGCTGGCAACTATTGTCCGAACCGTTTAATCAATCCGGAAGAGAATGCCGTTTTCCATCGCTTCACAGAACATTTCCAGCAAGGGGTACTTGCTGCCTGTCAACAATGGGCGCCCTATATTGACCAGTATGTCGTCAGCAGTCAGGATTTTCTTGCACCTGCATTACGAATCTGGGAAACACTAATCAGAACGCCAGGCCATGCATTATCCAGTGCACATACAGCATTGCATCACAATGAAGTCTTCGGTGTTGGCGGATTTATAAAAAAAGATCTTCCGCCTGGATTTTTCGATATGATTTACGGCATTGTCTCTGGTGCTCGACGCCGTAAAGTGATACGCTTCATCAAACAAACACATTGGCCAGCAGGCCTGTGGACAAGAAAAGATATCTCGCTTCCCCGTAAAGCAGCACTGGTTTTTCTTTGCCATATCGCAACGATGTATCAAAAAATTCGCATCAGCATCAAGCACTAATCTATTTTCAGCTTCGTCTTATTGCCGCACCGGGTATTTTCACCCATGCTGTCGCAACGCTGCCATCGTCTCTTTGTCTCAATTGATCTTCGAATACTGAAGCATCCCGTATTTTGCATCCTTGTCTCATTGTTTAGTTACCTAGCGCGAAGAAACAATCTCACCTATCTCGTGGAGATATATTGTGAAACCATCAGGCGACAAGTACGATTGCGACGTCATTATCGTTAACTATAATGTAGGTACACTCTTAGCCGACTGTGTTTATTCAGCATTCTTTGCAGGTGCCAGTCGTGTTATCGTCGTCGATAATGCATCCCATGACGATAGCCTCGCGTTCCTGTTAGACAATATCAGTCATCCACACCTCAACATCATTCGCAATACGCATAATGTCGGCTTTGCCAGTGGATGCAATATTGGCGCCAGCCATTCGACAGCGAACAATCTGCTGTTTCTGAACCCCGATAGCACGCTCGATATACAGGTAATTTCCCAACTGTTAACGGTATTGAACAGTAAACCTGATATCGGAATGGTGGGCGGACTGCTGATTAATCCGGATGGGTCGGAACAGCCCGGTGGCAGACGATTGTTTCCGACACCCAAGCGTGCTTTTTTAAGAGCATTCGGTCTGGCGCGGTTATCGCATCGCTTTCCCGGTATGTTTCCCGATTTTTTATTGCATCAGACTACCTTGCCGGCAGTACCTGTCATGGTCGAAGCGATCTCTGGCGCATGCATGCTGGTCAAACGCGCCGCAATCGACGATGTCGGATTATGGGACGATCAATACTTTTTGCATTGTGAAGATCTGGACTGGTGCATGCGTTTTAAAAAACATGGATGGACAATCTATTTTGTTCCTGATGCCATCATCACACACGTTTGGCGTGCCAGCAGCCGCAACCGGCCTTTCTTTGTCGAGTGGCATAAACATCACGGCATGATCCGCTTTTACAAAAAATTCTTTTGTACACGTACATTCAGCCTGTCATGGTTATTCGTTGTCACCGGTATCTGGTTCAGATTCCTGTTGGTCTCGACCTATCATGGTTCACGCATGCTTTGCACTAAAATCGGAGCATACCGTGAATAAGAAACGCGTTGGCGTCTTTGGTGCATCGGGCTTAGTCGGTGAATTCCTGGTCTCGCACCTGCTCAAGTACGGTTATGACATTGCCGCCTTTACCAGAAAATCGCGCCGGCCCGGCATACCTTCTTTATCGTGGCATACATTACCCTATACACCGACCGGCCATGATTCATTACCGCTATGGATTTTTGCAGCCCCCATCTGGATGCTGATGGAATATTTCCCGTTGCTGCAAGCATTTGGTGCCAAACGTATTATTTGCCTCTCGTCAACTAGCGTCTTTACCAAAGACGATTCTTCCGATCTTGAAGAACAGCATATTGCGCATCAATTAGCGAATGCGGAAACCCAACTGCAAGTCTGGGCAGCCAACCATCAGGTGCAATGGATTATCTTGCG
>JAATFN010000112.1 GCA_015655165.1 Betaproteobacteria bacterium
ACCATCAAAGGCAAGGTGCCGTCGGATCTGACGATGTCAATCGGCATTCTGGCGGTAGGTGGTTTTACGTTTGCTGAATTGGGCAAGCGAATACCAATTATTTCAGTGATGGGGGCAGCGGCAATTCTGGCATTTGTCGTTCCATCCGCGATGACTTTTTATGGTTGGATACCCGCGCCTGTCGTGGCATCAATCAAAGAGTTCACTAAAGTCTCGAATTTTCTGTACCTTTATATCGCTTGCATTATCGTTGGCAGTATTTTTAGTATGGACCGCGCAGTGCTGGTCGCAGGTTTTTTAAAAATATTCCTGCCTTTAGCGGCTGGGTCCGTTGCCGCTGCGATTGTCGGTACATGTGTTGGCATGGTGATGGGGCAAGACGTGTTGCACAGTCTGTTTTTTATTGTTGTGCCGATTATGGCAGGGGGATTGGGTGAGGGTGCCATTCCTTTGTCGGTAGGTTATTCGTTGTTGCTGGGCGAGGCACAAGAAGTTATCTTTGCCCAAATTATTCCGGTTGTTATGCTGGGTAGTTTCACCGCAGTATTGCTAGCGGGCTTGCTCAATATGGTGGGTAAAAAATTTCCACACCTGACCGGGGAAGGACGCTTGCAACCTGATGTAGATGAAACGGCATCTACGGCAGCACAAGCGACACCGCAACACGACGGATTCAATGCGGCAGATCTGGGTAGTGCCGTGATCAGTATTGTGACATTGTATCTACTGGGTGTTGTTGGCCAGAAACTATTTGATTTTCCGGCACCAATTACCATGCTCGTCTTGGTTGTCATCATGAAACTGTTGCGTATGATTCCATTGCGTATTGAACGTTCTGGTAAAGATGTCTATGCTTTTTTCTCGCGCATTGTTACCTTTCCCTTGTTGTTTGCCATGGGGGTTGCATTAACACCTTGGGATGAATTTATCAGTGCTTTTACAGTACCGACTGTAGTGACGGTATTTTTTACCGTGTTCACGATGATGGCTACCGGGTTTGTCGTCGCGCGCTTTGTCAGGATGTATCCAATTGATGTGGCGATTGTTAATGGCTGTCATAGCGGGCAAGGCGGAACGGGCGACATTGCGATACTGACGGCTGCAAATCGCATGGCATTGATGCCGTTTGCGCAGATTTCAACGCGTATCGGTGGTGGTATTACCGTGACACTTGCTTTGATTGCCATTCGTTATTTCATCTAGGTCTGTTGCATGTCATCCAATCAAAATAAAACAACCTCGGGCAAAGATGGCACTACTTCAATTGTGCTGCGAAAGCTCAGTGCTTTTCACATCGGTGGCGATACGGTAGGCATCGAAGGTCAGCGTCAGACGACATTGCAAACAGTGCCGGGACTGCCTCCCAGAAAATCTGATCCAAACGGGCACTATCAGATCGGACAGATGTACGCACAACACTATGCATTGCAATCCCCCAGATCCCGTGTGCCGGTGTTGTTCTGGCATGGTGGAGGAATGACTGGCGCTGCCTGGGGAGATACGCCGGACGGTCGTCCCGGGTGGCATGACTATTTTATGCGGCATGGTTTTGATACATGTGTCAGTGATGCTGTCGAACGTGGGCGTGCATCTTGGGCCCCCTATCCGTTGATTATTCCAGAACCACCCGAACATCGCACCATGGAGCAAGCATGGTCGATATTTCGTTTCGGTCCGATTGGTGAGTTCAGGAAAGTATTTGATGGTCAGCAGTTTCCTGTCGATGCAATGGATCAGCTTGCCAAGCAGTTCGTCGCACGCTGGACATGTAACACCCAACGCAGTATCAATGCATATATCGCATTACTGAATAAATTTGGACGTTCCATCATCGTCGCACATAGTGAGGGTGCACGCTATGCGCAACAGATCGCTACATGTGTGCCGCATCTGATCGAAGCGATTGTGTTGATTGAGCCCGCTGGCGCACCCGATGTGGTGAAAAGTGATGTATCAAATGCTGCATGCGTGCCGCATTTAGTCATCTGGGGGGATTATATCGATCATAGCCCGCTTTGGCAGAATTACCGGCAGCAGTCATCCATCTGGCTGGATGCTATACAAAAACAGGGCGGTCGGGTCGATACATTGGACTTGGTAGCACACGGTGTAACCGGTAACTCGCATTTAGTAATGATGGATCGTAACAGTGACGATATCGCAGATCATGTTTTACAGTGGTTAACTAAAACAGTCCATGTCTGAGGTACGGATTGGGCTCACGCTTATTCATTAAGGCACACTGGATTTAGAAGACAAAAACCCGGCATTAGCCGGGTTTCATATTTAAAGCAACGACATATTACGCATCACGCAGCAAATCATTGATCGCTGTTTTAGAGCGTGTTTGTGCATCGACTTTCTTCACAATAATTGCCGCATACAGGCTGTATTTGCCATCTTTGGATGGCAGGCTGCCTGGTACCACAACAGAACCTGCCGGCACACGGCCGTAATGGATTTCACCGGTTTCACGATCATAGATCTTTGTGGATTGACCGATGTAGACACCCATGGACAATACAGCATTTTCTTCGATGATCACGCCTTCAACGATTTCAGAGCGCGCACCGATAAAGCAGTTGTCTTCAATGATGACCGGACCTGCCTGTACAGGCTCCAATACACCGCCGATACCGACACCGCCAGACAAGTGGACGTTTTTACCGATCTGTGCGGCAGAGCCCACTGTGGCCCACGTATCGACCATCGCTCCTTCGTCGACGTATGCGCCGATATTGACATAAGAAGGCATCAGGACAACGTTTTTACCGATGAAGGAGCCGTGACGGGCGACAGCTGGCGGTACAACACGGAAGCCACCTTTCGCAAAATCTTCAGCAGTACAGTTCTCGAACTTGGTCGGTACTTTGTCATAAAACTGCGGGTAACCGGCAACGCCAGTCGAGATCACTTTGTTGTCTTCCAAACGGAACGACAACAAAATGGCTTTTTTAACCCATTGGTTGACTTGCCACTGACCGACACTTTGGCGCTCTGCAACGCGCAAGCTACCGTTGTTCAAGCCTTCGATGACTTCGGCCACAGCATTGCGAATGTCTGCAGGGACGGATTTCGGGGATAAACCGGCACGGTCTTCCCATGCTTGATCGATAATTTGCTGAATAGATTGTGTCATTGATATCTACAAATAAAGTGGTAAAAAATGAAACCTGATACCGCATGTTGCCGTATCAGGTGTGAATAATTACTGGTTCGCCAGTTTTTTCGTGAAAGCGACAATACGATTTGCCGCTTCCAGACATTCATCGACTTCGGCGACCAATGCCATACGAATACGTTGTTGCCCGGGATTGATCCCATGGGCGCCCCGTGCCAAATAACTGCCCGGTAACACGGTCACATTATATTCGGCATACAGACGTTGTGCGAACTCGGTGTCTGTAATAGTGGTCAGTTTATCGACTTTCGCCCAAAGATAAAAGCCTGCATCGGGTAGCGCGACATCCACGACTTCCTGCAACAACGGGGTGATCTGGGCAAATTTCCGGATATATTTGGCGCGGTTGTCCTTGACATGCTCCTCATCACTCCAGGCCGCGATCGATGCTTGTTGAATCGTCGGGCTCATCGCACCACCATGGTAGGTACGGTAGAGCAGGAATTTCTTGATAATGGCCGCGTCACCGGCAACAAAACCCGAACGCATACCTGGTACATTGGAGCGTTTTGACA
>JAATFN010000132.1 GCA_015655165.1 Betaproteobacteria bacterium
ATCACATTGCGCTCGATGGCTGTTGCAAGATCAAACAGCGCACAGGTTCTGTTGGATAAGCCGAAATCAAGAATGCTTTCAACAGACGCTGTGCGGGTGTTGTCCGACCATAACAGGTTGGAGGCGTGCCAGTCATTGTGTGTCCACAATGGTTCAAGCGTTGCCAGATAGGGACGCAGTGTCACATAAAACGGCATCAGTGCATTGTGTACTTCACCTTGCCAGTCGCGTTCTTTCAGATAATGTGCAATGGCAGGCTGGGTATCGATCCATTGTTGTATCGCTGCGACCGGATCGTCGCTGCCGAATAGAGAAAAACCTGACATCAGTGCAATGGTCTTGCGTGCCGGGGCAGCATAGTCTTTTGCTGCGACATGCATGTGAGCGAGTGTCTCACCTGCGGCAAAGGCATGTTGTGTGCTTTGAAATGGACTCCATGACATTGCATCGCGATAGATATCGCAGCCTGTCGCACGCCAATAGACTTCATAGCACCATGGCGCCAGGTCGATGGCAGTCGTCCTAATGCTAGACAAAAGTGGCACACCAACAGGGATGCCTTTTGCATCCAGATGCCTGATGAACGCGTGTTCCTCTGCGAGTTGGGCAGCTGTGCGTATGACATGGTGGTGACGTTTGATAAAGACATTGCCGGCAGCGGTATGCACCACGCATGCAGCAGAAAACGGGCGCGGACTATGCCAGACCAGATGTTCGACGGCACCTGTTTGTCGGTAATGCTTTAGTACAGAACGCACTTCCTCAATAGTTAAGGCAGGCCAGTCGGCAGCCACAGCATCGGTATCCATGCCGTGACTAAAAAGCCGTGTCAGTTGTAGCGGTGCTGCATCCATGTGTCAAATCGCCAGTTGTACGTCGAAAGCTGTATTGTACGATAGGCAGAGCGCTTGGTACGATTCCGGTTAAACCTGTCACAACAATGAGTATTGTATTTCGATACAAAGAGGGCCGGTATGTGTTACCGGCCCTCTTTGATATTTAGTATTTGTAACGTAAAGTCAGCATGACGTTACGTGGATCTCCAAAGAACAGTCCTCCCCAGTTTGATGTTGCACTGATCGACTGGTAGTAATATTTATCAAAGAGATTATTAATATTGAACTGTAAGTCGAGATGACGGTTGATCTGGTAATTTGCATGCAGATTCACCAGTGCATACCCGCCCTGAACGATATTAAACGGTACGGACTGGTAGATGCCCTGGTTGTACATTTTGCTTTGTATGTGGACACTGCCGCCAATACGCAGGTCACTGAATGATCCAGGTAAACGGTAATCTGTCGACAGCTTTAACAGACGACGTGGCAGACTGGAATTATAGGTGGTTCCCTGTTTTGCACCTTCTACGTATTTCGGGTTGCTATAGGTGTAGCCGATGATTGCATTCCAGTCAGGTGTTAATGCACCGGCGAGTTCGATTTCTATACCCCGCGAGCGTACCTTGCCTGCTTCGCGATAGCAGTCGGCGGCACCAGTTGCACCACAGGTTTTAATGCCAACCGTTTCAGGTAAGTTTGTCTGGTCGATCTGGAACAGTGCAACAGTCGCATTAGCATTACCATCGAACAGTTCACTTTTCATGCCAAGCTCGTAATTGCGGCCAGTAATGGGTTTGAGTAACTGGTTGTCGGTATTGAAACTGCTTTGTGTTTTATAGATCTCGGTCACACTCGCATACAAGGCATGGTTGTTGGTTAAATCATAGACGACACCGGCATAGGGGATGAGCTTGCCGTTCTCTTTGTAATTGGTGCTTGTTGTCGGATTTAAGACATCATATGCCGCCCAGCTGATACGGCTTCCCAACACCAGTTTCAAGCTATCGGTAACATTGAATCTTGCCGCGCCAAACAGGCCTTTTTCACTACGGGTCAAGCGGTTGGGTGTGCCGGCAGCATAGTTGATATTCGGGGCAACAATGGCGTCACGATCGATGTCCAGAATATTCACGTTGGGATTATTTGTCGCACCATACGAGGTGTATGCCAGTAAATTCTTGCGCGAGCTTGCGCCAAAGGACAATTGGTGTTCGCGACCGAAAAGATGAAACGGGCCATTGGCATACAGATCCAGATTGAACTGGTCATCGTCGTATAACGTCTTGCTGACATTCAAGTTGTAGTTGGTCGCACTGGTGCGTGCTGGGTAGGATGCCAAAAAATCTGCTTTAGACCACGTACGACTTGCGCTAAACGTGAGCTTCCAACCATTGTCGAACTGGTGTTTGATATCGCCAAACAGGTTGTAATTGGTTTTATCCAGATGCGCCCAGTCACCTGCTAATGATGTCGAACGTGACAATGGGTAGAAAGCACCATTATTCATGGTGTTTAACCCACCCCAGTCATAGCCGCTATTTTTATCTTTTTGTATGGTAGCGCCAAGAGAGACAACGGTAGCATCGCTGACATCCGCTTCGCCTATGGCGTAGAGCAGGCGGTTGTCTTTACCTGCAGCGTCACGGAAACTACCTGCCGTGTTATATAACATGACAGC
>JAATFN010000187.1 GCA_015655165.1 Betaproteobacteria bacterium
GAACGCGACTGACGCGGTGGCCCTTGTTCGCCCTTATGCTGTTGACATCAGTAGTGGTGTCGAGGCAGCTAAGGGTATCAAAGATCCACACAAGATCCGCGCGTTTATCGGCGCGGTGTGTTTAGCTGATGCCGTGCAGCACGAAGACGGCAACGTTTACAGGAGAACACCATGAGTACCTCGCAATCAACCCAGTCGCACAGCCAGTCCGGCGAACATTACAATTTACCGGATGCCAGAGGGCATTTTGGCCCCTACGGCGGCAGCTTTGCTGCGGAAACATTAACGCATGCGTTAACCGAATTACGCGAAGCGTATGCCTACTACCAACATGACGAACAGTTTCTGGCCGAATTCGAATCGGAATTGAAACACTTTGTCGGTCGTCCAAGCCCGGTCTATCATGCCAAACGCTGGAGCGAACTGGCAGGTGGCGCACAGATCTATTTCAAACGCGAAGACTTGAATCACACCGGTGCCCATAAAATCAACAATGTCATCGGTCAGGCATTGCTTGCCAAACGCATGGGTAAAAAGCGCATTATTGCCGAAACTGGTGCCGGACAGCATGGTGTGGCAACTGCAACCATCTGTGCTCGTTTCGGTATGGAGTGCATCGTTTTTATGGGTAGCGAAGACGTCAAACGCCAATTGCAAAACGTCTACCGTATGGAATTGCTGGGGGCGACTGTCGTGCCTGTGGAGTCAGGCTCCAAAACCCTGAAAGACGCATTGAATGAAGCGATGCGTGACTGGGTGACCAATATCGAATCGACCTTTTACATTATCGGCACAGTTGCCGGTCCCCATCCGTATCCGATGATGGTGCGCGACTTCCAGTCGGTCATTGGTCTGGAGTGTCTGGAACAAATGCCGCAAATTGCCAGCCGTCAACCCGACTATGTGGTCGCGTGTGTAGGTGGTGGCTCGAACGCCATGGGTATTTTTTACCCGTATATCGATTACAGCGATGTGAAGCTGGTCGGTGTGGAAGCTGCCGGTGAAGGTCTGGCATCAGGCAAACACGCAGCATCCCTGACACTGGGCACACCAGGTGTGTTGCATGGCAACCGTACATATTTGCTGCAAGATGAAAACGGCCAGATTATCGAGACCCATTCGGTGTCGGCAGGTCTGGATTACCCGGGTATCGGACCCGAACATGCATGGTTGAAAGACAGTGGCCGTGCGCAGTATGTGTGTATTGATGACAACGAAGCGTTGGCGGCATTTAATACGTGTTGTCGTATCGAGGGAATCATTCCTGCACTGGAATCGAGCCATGCATTGGCCTATGCGGCAAAACTGGCTGCCACACTGCCGAAAGACCAGATTGTGCTGGCAAATCTGTCAGGTCGTGGAGACAAGGATATGCATACGGTGCAAGAGCGCATGGCCGCACTTGCCAAAGCATAAGCCGACTTCGATAACCTTTACAGAAAATCACGATCATGTCCCGTATTCAAGCAACCTTTGCAGCATTGGCTGCACAAAACAAAAAAGCATTAATTACCTTCATTACAGCCGGTGACCCGGCACCGGAACTGACGGTGCCGCTGTTGCACGGTCTGGTTGCCGGTGGCGTCAATATTCTGGAGCTGGGTGTGCCGTTTTCCGACCCGATGGCAGAAGGTCCGGTAATTCAACGTGCGTGCGAGCGTGCGTTGAAGTTTGGTGTCAGCACCCATGATGTATTGGATTATGTACGCACATTTCGTCAAACAGATAAAACGACACCGGTGGTGTTGATGGGTTACGCGAATCCGCTGGAGCGTTTCGGGGTGGACGCCTTTATTGCGGCTGCCAAAGACGCCGGTGTGGACGGCACGATTATTGTGGATTATCCGCCGGAAGAGTGTGAAGCGTTCGCGCAAAAAATGCGCGAGAACGACATGGATCCGATTTTCCTGCTGGCACCGACATCGACTGAAGAACGCATCAGGCAAGTCGCCCAAGGCAGCAGCGGTTTTACCTACTATGTGTCGTTAAAAGGTGTGACAGGGGCTGGTAACATTGATGTTGATGATGTCGCACAACACATTGCAGCCATTCGCAAACATGTGAAACTGCCCCTTGCAGTGGGCTTTGGTATTCGTGACGGGGCAACAGCCAAAGCAGTCGCTGCCGTCGCAGATGGTGTGGTGATCGGCAGCAGAATCATTTCCGAACTGGAAAACACGCCGAAAGACAAAGCAGTCGCTGCTGCGACAGCGTTTGTTGCCGATATCCGTCGTGCGTTAGATGAATAGTAAGTAGACATACCCGGCTGTTTGAACAATGATAGACCTATGGTAAAACGTGGGTCTGTCGTTATCGAAGCGTCAAACTTACGTTGTAATCAATTCCAGTAATGCGTGATACAGCATTGCTGGAAGTCCAGGTGGTTGCTGCAGCCGATCGTAACGAGGGCACGACTGAGGCACCGAGTCGTACACTACGGGCAGCAATGTGGCATTCTGCAATGAGCAGGCAGCCTATGCCATTGTCGACTTGATCGCCGGCTATCGCGTTATACCCAAGCTGGATATCTAGCTCAACGTGACGAATCTCTTTCGACCACGTCTACTACCGTGCGATTGGCTACAATCTTAACCGGGGATCGACCGAAATCTACGGCGAACCACGCAAATTCCTGCTGACGGCCAAGTACAGCTTCTAGACCATGGCGATTTTTAGTCGCATTGATCCGGACGTGTTCACGCAGGTGGCATCTTCACAGGCAGCCACCTGCGTGGCTGTCTCGTGATGACGAAATATTCTTTGTGGCAGTTGCCCATATCTGGAACGACCTGGCAATGCAGATGTTCAGAATTGGCGAACGCGACATCCTACCCTACACAAACTTTAACAGCCATGCCCGCGTCTAATACACAGTAGATCAATACTGTGACTCTTTGATTGACGTGTCATGGGTAAGCGCATCCGACGTGATAAAAATATCACTGTTCGGGTTGTGATAGGCACTGCGTGCTCCAAGCTGTGCGGAAAGTTCCTGTGCGAAAGATAAGAGTTTCTCGCGCATGGGTAAGGTCGCCATTGGATCAAATCTTAACGACAAACCAAAAATAGTCAGCGAGCCGATCAGTACGTTGTCTACACCGAAAATCGGTGCGGACATCGACGAGGAGAGCGCGTTATTAATACCCGAGGACAGACAGATATAACGCCCTTGCGATTGGGCTGCATTCCCTTTGATAGAAAAAAAGCGCAGCACTTGCGAGCTGGATGTACTATCAATCTCGAATAAAGCACCTGCCTTGACAATCGCTTTGACCGGTTCGTAAGAATCGACGGCATACAGACATAAGCGTTTGTTTTCCTGCTTGATAAAGAAAGCGGCACTTTCTTTGGTTTCTTTTGCCAGTTTTTCCAGTGTGGGGATAATAAAATCCGCGTAATCAAAGAGGCGTTCAAAAGATTTGCCAAGCTGGAAGGCACGTGGACCGAGCTGGTAGCTGCCATCCTGTTTCTGGATAATATAGCCGTGTTTTGTAAATGACAGCATATAACGGCAGATCACACTTTTAAACAGTCCGGTTTTGGCTTCAAGTTCTTTCAATCCTAACGGTTCTGTTGCATCAACAAATGCGTTAAGGATGGTCAGACTGCGTTCAGCACCAAGTACTGATCGATCCGGTGGTGTTTCTTTGTGTTGTTTCATACGCTATTTTAATTTGATGATGAAATTGGCATAGGGTAGAAGCATAACATTTTTATGTCGCGCCATTGTTTGCACCAAATTAAACGTATTTTCCCAGATTTGCACCGAATGCGTGCATTCGTGTTTCGATATATCACTCCTGTGTCAACATAATTGCATTTTAGTTAGGCATGCGAATTGCTTAAAAATCATAATGGCATTATGATTTTGAAAAAAACGGCATGCCATCGTGTGTAAATATTTTTAAATGGCAAAAAACATGACAAAGACTTTGGAGTTGAAGATGAAAAAATCATTAGGACTAGTAATCGTGACTGCTTCCTTGGCAGTTTCCACATACGCCCATGCAGACCGCTTGGCAGATATCAAAGCACGTGGCACATTAATTTGTGCCACATTAACCAGTACGGAACCGCTGGGGTTTTCGGATCCGCAAACCCGTCAGGTCGTCGGATTTGATGTGGATACCTGTTCGGCAATTGCCAAACATTTGGGTGTGAAGCTGGAGCACAAGGCAGTATCGGTCGAAGCACGTATCCCGGAATTAATGACAGGACGTGTCGATCTGATTGCTGCAGCTTTGGGGTATACCAAGGAGCGCGCACAACAGATTGACTTTAGTGCTTCGCATTACCAGACACCGATCAAGTTGGTAGCACGCAGCGACTCCGGTTACAACAAAATCGAAGATTTGGCAGAAAAGCGCATTAGTGCCAATAAGGGTTCAACACCTGAATTGTTTGCGCGACGCATGTTTCCAAAGGCAACGATTGTGACATATCAGGATTCTCCTGCAGCCTTTCTGGCATTGGCACAGAAAAAAGTGCAAGGTCTGGCACTGGCGCAACCATCAGCGATCCGTTTTGTGAATGAATATAAAGGCGAGTATAAATTCCTCGAGGGCAGCATTGCCTGGGAACCAACTGCATTAGGTCTCAAAAAGAACGAGCCTGCATTATTGAATGCAGTCAACCAGGCGCTCGAGGAAATGGAAAAATCAGGTGAGCTGGAACAGATGTGGGTCAAGTGGTTTGGCCCAGATACCAAGTTCAACATGGTACGCGAAAAGAAATTGACACCGATTTCGGCATTTTGATTTGACGCATATGTAGAAGTGATGCATCTGTCCTCCGGTCGCCACAGTAGCGGATGATCCGGAAGACAGATGATCCGATTGTAAATGTTGAAAGTGGACTCTGTATGTTCAATCTTGATTTTGGTGCAGTGTTGCACGGGCAATACCTGGATTGGCTGGTGAGTGGCGCCATCCAGACGATGGTGTTGTTTGCAGCAGCTTGGTTGCTTGCCTTTTTGTTGGCAATTTTATTGGTTGTATTGCGCTCTTTATCGATTCGTCCAATAGATTGGTGCATTGCGGGGTATGTGAATTATCATCGTAATGTCCCCGGTCTGGTACAAATTTTCGTATGGTATTTCGGTGTTCCGGAATTGTTGCCCGACAGCGTGACCGAGATGATTAATGCAAGTAATAGCGAATTTATTTTTGCGTTGATAGCCTTGACATTGAATGCCGCAGCCTATATGTCGGAAGATTTGCGTAGCGGCATGCGCTCGATTGCCAAAGAACAGATCGAAGCCGCACGTGCATTAGGCCTCAGTTATTCCCAGGCGATGCGTGATGTGTTGTTGCCACAGGCAATTCGTGTATCGGTGCCACCCCTCATTAATCAATCATTGAGTTTGTTTAAGACAACTTCGCTGGCCATGGCAATTGGTGTGGCGGAAATGACCTATGCCAGTCGCCAGATCGAAAATGAAACGTACCGCACGTTTGAGACATTTGCGATTGCTTCTGCTTTTTATCTGTTGATGTCGTGGACCATCATGGCTGTCGGTGCGTATTACAACAGTAAACATCTGAATGTAAAAGGACGATGACATGCTGGAAATATTACATACCTATGGATTACAGCTGTTAATTGGCGAGTTCCCTTATGGGCCGCTTGGCGGGTTGTCACTGACACTGATTCTGGCCGTTTTAGGATTGATTTTTTCATTTCCACTCGCGGTATTAGTCGGTATCGCACGCACAAGCACGATTAAATGGATTGCATTACCCGTTGCCGCAGTCGTGCATACAGTGCGCGGGTTGCCCGTGTTGATGCTGATTTTCTGGGCTTATTTCATTGTTCCATTGATTGTTGGCACGTCTATTCCGGGATTTGCAACGGTAATTTGCGCATTGATTGCTTACGAAATGGCGTTTCTGGGAGAAGTCGTCAAGGCCGGCATACAAGCCATACCAAAAGGCCAGATCGAAGCATCCCGTTCACTCGGCATGGGATATTTCACGACACTTCGCGATGTTGTGTTGCCACAGGCACTGTTCAATATGATTCCGAGTATTTTGAATCAACTGATTTCGTTGATCAAAAACACCTCGCTGGCATACATCATCAGTGTCAATGAGCTGACTTATGCTGCTTATCAGGTGAATTCTCAACTATTAAGCAAACCTTTCGAAGTGTATTTCCTGTTGGCGATGATCTATTTCATCATTTGCTATAGCTTGAGCACGGCAGTCGGTATGCTGGAAAAACGGATAAAGAACAAGCGTCAATTGAAAATTCAGGCAAGGACTGTGTGATGATTAGATTTAATAATGTAAATAAGTGGTACGACGATTATCACGCATTGCGTAATATCAATGAAACCATTGATCGTGGTGAAGTCGTGATTGTCTGTGGTCCGTCAGGGTCGGGTAAATCGACATTGATACGCACAATCAACAGATTGGAGCCGATCGATGAAGGCGAAATTTATGTGGACGGACAAAATATCCATGCGCCGGATATCGATATCAATCAACTGAGAAGTCGTATTGGCTTTGTATTTCAGCAGTTCAACCTGTTTCCGCACATGAGTGTGTTGCGTAATGTCATGTTGGCGACCATCCGGGTGCTCAAGATGAACGAGAAAGAAGCCAAACATGTAGCACTGTCCTTGCTGGAGAAAGTCGGGCTTGCCGATAAGGCAGATGCTTATCCGGCACAATTGTCCGGTGGTCAGCAGCAACGCGTTGCGATTGCACGCGCGTTGGCGATGAAGCCGCCTGTCATGTTGTTTGATGAACCCACGAGTGCGCTTGATCCGGAAATGGTCGGTGAAGTGTTGCAAGTCATGCAGCAATTGGCCAGTGAAGGTATGACCATGGTATGTGTCACCCACGAAATGGGTTTTGCACGTCAAGTAGCCGATCGTATTATTTTTATGGCCGATGGCGCGATTATCGAACGTGCAACTCCGGAAGATTTTTTTGAGAAACCACAGCATCCCCGCGCTCAGAAATTTGTTTCTGATATTCGCCATGCTTAATTTTATATAACGAGATACGTATTATGTCATTTATTTCAGCATCACTGTCCAGAATCAAACCGTCTGCAACTATTGCCATGACAAAAAAAGCCAGCGATTTAAAAGCGGCAGGACGGGATATTATCGCACTGAGTTCTGGGCAACCTGATTTTGATACGCCTGAAAATATCAAACGTGCAGCGATTGCCGCAATTACACGCGGAGAAACAAAATATACACCGGTCGCAGGTATTACCGAGTTGCGCGAGGCCATTGTCGCCAAGTTCAAACGGGAAAACCAGCTTGATTATACAGTGGGACAAACCATTGTCTCGAACGGTGGCAAGCAGGTCATTGCCAATGCGGTGATGGCAACAATCAATCCCGGAGACGAGGTGATTGTGCCGGCTCCATATTGGGTGTCTTATCCTGAATTGGTGGCGTTAAATGGCGGTACCGTTGTCTATGCACAAACTTTGCAGCAAAACGGTTACAAGTTAACACCGGAAGATCTGGATGCTGCAATCACACCACGTACCAAGTGGTTGATGTTTAATTCGCCTTGTAATCCGAGTGGTGCGGCGTATGCCAGACATGAATTGAAAGCGTTGGCAGATGTCCTTCTAAAGCATCCCCATGTCTGGGTATTTAGTGACGATATTTATGAACATCTGACCTACGACAATTTCGAGTTTACAACATTAGCGCAAGTCGAACCCCAACTGTATGAGCGTACGATCACGATGAACGGTGTATCGA
>JAATFN010000167.1 GCA_015655165.1 Betaproteobacteria bacterium
GAACCGGTTGACGCCCGCGTGAGTGTCACGCTATTGCCCTCACGACTAAACGAAATCCCTGTGCCTTGCAGCAGTTGCTGCAGTGCTTGGTCAGCACTCAGGTTGCCGGAAATCGTTGGTGCATTGATACCTTCGACAATGTCTTGTGCAAAGAAAATCTGCAAAGATGCCTGCTCGCCCAATTGCAATAATGCCTTGGACAATGGTTGGGATTGAATCTGGATTGTATTGACAGTTTGCTGTGCATAAACACTACCGGAAACACTTCCCAGTGCCAATGCCACCGACATTGTCAATGTCTGGACAACACCTAATGTGCTCCAACGCGTTTGTTTACGTGTGTATGATTTGTGTTTCATCACTTTCAAGATTATGCTTCTTTCCACTTTTAATTATCCCTGATGCACAATGCACCCAACCCTTTGGCCAAAGGTTCCCTTACAAGACTATTTGAATAAAACAGCCCTTATAGTGATATAGACGTACGGCAACACCATTCACCACAATAAAAATGTGAATTATTTAAAAATAAAGGTATGACAGGGATAAAAAGGATCACCATGTATGCTGCAATCCTTGACGACAGGTTATATCTGACGATATTGTCGATGCCAGACTAACGCTCGACGAGACGATAACGTCCGTCAGGTAGCTGGTATAGGGATACTGGCGCAATAGACGGTAGTGCATTAATCATGGACTGAGGATGATCGGCATCAAACGTACCAGTCACTCTATACTGGTTCAGATGTGGTGCATTGAGTAAAACCGGCATAGGCAAATAACGGTTAAGCTGTTTCACTACCTGTGCCAAGGGCATATTTTCGACAATGATGCGACCGCGCTGCCATGCAGCGACTGTCATTGCATCGACCAATGATGGTTCACCGAGCACCTTCAGTTCATTAATTGTCACCTTCATCCCTTTGGTAAGGGTTTGACTCTCTGTATTTGTCCATCCTCCGGTACTGACCTTGACCGATCCAGAGACAACCGCAACATCAAGGGACGTCACATCATTACGTACATTAAACCGGGTACCGGTCACCATCACTTCACCTAATTGCGCCTGGACAATAAACGGGCGCGATGCGTCATGTGCGACATCCAGATAAACTTCCCCCCCCTCCAGATTCACAATGCGCTGTTTGTCGTAGTAAGTCACTGTCGCTTGTGTTTCAGTGTTGGCATACAGTATTGTCCCGTCAGGTAGGGCAAACTGCTGGCGTTTGCCATGCTCTGTGTGCAAAGTCGCCGTATATTGCACCGCACCATGCGACAGGCCTATCGTACCAACGACAAATACCAATAAAACCGCACATATACCCGCTGTGGCAATACCAAAATTGCGTCGCGTCAATATCGGTTTGGATGACTTTTTTTGAGCGTGAAGCATTGCACGTAGCTTATTTTGCGAAACAGCAAGACTGCTATCCCAGACAAAGCTGACATGCTCATAGGCACGCGCATGTAGCGGGTCTGCATCATGCCACGCTTGAAATGCGACTTCCTCTTCATCACCGATTTCGCCAGAATGCATACGTGTAAACCAGTATGCAGCCTGGTCACGCACCTCATTAGGTATCACTGAATCTTTAAGGTCCATAGTCGCGAGAAATGATTGCCTAGGCATGGCAACTTCTTAGCTGCCTTATTTTATTGAATGCTGATATTGTATAGACGTTTGAACTTGCCAGACACCACAATTATTGCGGTGAAAAATGGTGCAATTGTTCGGCAAGGTGGCGCAATGCCCGGTTCATATATTTTTCAACCATGCTTTTGGAAAGTCCCATGTGAGCGGCAACTTCCGTATGACTCCACTCTTCCAGACGATGATAGATATAGACCTGTTGGCATTTTAAAGGCAATTGGGACAATGCAGCCAGTAAAGCAGCTTCCAGTTCTTTGGCATAAACATCCGACTCGGTACTGTGTACAACAGGATGCTCACCTTCGCAAAGGTCGTCCAGAGAGAAAAACTCCACAATCTTGCTTCGTCTGTAACGATTGATGAGACCATTTGAAGCACTACGCATCATATAAGCACGCGGATCAATGATCGCCTGATTGCCTTTTTCCAGCAACGCCAGGGCTGCATCTTGCATCGCATCCTCGGCATCAGCGATCTCTTTGCCTTTACGACGCCAGAATCCGACTAGCTCACCATAGTGAACCAACCAATTCTTGGGGAGGGAAGAATAACGTGCCATAAATACGATACCGGATGTGGACTTGTAACAAGCATCACATTATTGCAAACAATTCTCATTACTACAAGCTGAAGTTGCTTGATATAAAAAGGTAACATCATGGAAAATTGAAAGATAGGACATCACAGGCCCGGGCGCCTATCAACCAACCTCTACCATGAAACACATGCAAGGCAGAGGTCACAGATTGACATGCTACTTTTTGCCCGATATCAACGCACGCTTAACAGGAAATGGGATAACCCTGCACGGTGTATTGTTATATTTCGGAGAAGAAAACATCCATTGCAATCGTGTTTTTGATCCTGATGCCTGAGGAAACTTTTCACGCCGGACTGTGGCTAAGTCGGTGACAGAAGCACTGCTGCGATCTCTCATAATTTTTGTCATAGTTGTTTCGATTTCAGGTTTGGCGAATCGCTGGTTAAACATCGACATGGTTAAACGCGTGTTGCGATAAAGCTAAAATCTGCTAACTAGTGAAGCATGGACTTAGTGTAGGCGCGACTCGCTTTACCAGTCAACGTCTAACATCCAGCCTTTTCCCTATCTGTTAAACCTTTACGCGTACTATGGACATTGACTGAGAGAAATATCTTACTCCCCTGAATTACACATACGTTATGAACGATATATCCCCTTGGCAAGGAATTATATGGACGATGTCCTCTCTATATAGTTTCAAGATAATTCCATAGGGAGTGCAATGAGCCGTTTTTTTCGGATAATAACGATATCCATACTCTTACCTGTCTTTCATCATCTGAGCGGATGTACCACGCACTATGATGCACATTCACCTGACAAAACAGTCAATGAAGCAGGCACCCACTCCAGACGTTTTTATGCCAGCAGCGCGCCGACATGTCTTGCAGCCCAACAGGTACTGGTGGATCAAGGCTACACCATTGATCATTCTGAAACGACTACGCTACGCGCCAAAAAGGAACACCAGCCCTCTTTTAACGGATATATCGATATGACATTCCATGCAGTGTGCGTACCAGATAACGAAGATAGTGAAACTGTGATCTTTGTCAATGCGATTGAAGACCGCTATGCATTTAAAACAGGAGATAAGACAACAAAAAACACGTCACGTATTGCAAAATTTTTTTCAAGGACGACTTCCTCCGATGAAGAAACCTTGACGCACATTGCCAGACAGACGATTCAGGTCAAGACATTTTATGAGCCGTTTTTCAACGCACTAGCGCAAATTTTGGGCGTCAACGCTTCTCAACGCATCCCATCCACCATTGACAGTAATACGATGCGTGGCAGCCGCAAAATGACCAAATAACAAAGAGCGTTGCCTTATTTTTATCGCAATAAATACTTTCAATAGAATCAAATACTTACCAAATTCTTGCGCACTTACACACAGTTACCCACAGAATCTGTGGGTAACTCTACGTACTAGGAAGAAGATGGCGGCATGAACGCATCCAGTATGGCATTGGCAATTTCGTGTTCACCAACAACTGTGAAGGCCACACCGTGTTTTTGAAGGTGCATTGCTTCTGCATCGGTACGTGCATACGCGATAATCTGGATTTTTGGATGCAATGTTAGCGCCTGCTCGACGACTTGTGCTGTTTCCAGGGCGTCTGGAATAACCACAACCAAGGATCGTGCCGTCATAACCTTGGCTTCCTCCAAAATGCGTGAATCTGTCGCATTGCCGAACAATGCGGACATACCGTCAACACGTAATTGCGCTATGCGTTCCTGATGATCGTCAATGACGATATATGACGTGCCTGCACGCTGCAGCCCTTCAACAACGTCGTATCCAACACGCCCATACCCCACAACAATGACATGATTACGCAACCTGTTTTCTTGTTGTTGTACTGCGACTTGCCCAATATCGATGTATTTCTGGCTATTGCCATCCATCCTGCGGCCTAACGCCGGCAAAAGATACATCAACAATGGATTGGCAAGTATCGAGATGATTGCTCCGGCAAGAATCAGATGACCAACTATCGGCGAGAATAATTTGAATGACAAACCAAGCGCTGCAATGATCAAAGAAAATTCGCCAATTTGTGCAAGACTTGCTGCTACTGTTAATGCTGTGGTCCATGAATAACGATACAAACGCACGATCAGTAACGCGACTAGCGGTTTACCCAACAAGATGATACCCAGTATTGCCAGCAATACCAACGGTGCAGTCAAGACAGAAGCCAGGTTAAACAACATCCCTATCCCGACAAAAAATACGACAGAAAACACTTCTCTTAACGGCAAGGTGTCCAGAGCTACCCGGCTGCTTAATTCAGTGGCAGACAAAACGATCCCTGCAAAAAATGCCCCCAGTGCGAACGGGATACCAAATATATACGCTGTACCTAACGCAAAACCCAATGCAAGTGCAACAACAGCCAAACGTCGCAATTCGCGTGACCCTGCAGTAAAGGTACCAGACAATATCCAGGGCACAATACGTTTTCCTAAAATCACCATCGCCAATGCAAACATCGCGACTTTACCAAACAGGAAAAACACCGTATTAAATGTACTGCCAGAGATGAGCGTGGCATCCTTGCTGCCTGAGAGCCCCGCTAAAACCGGTAATACCAGCAGTAACGTTGCCACCATCAGATCTTGGACAGTAAGCCAGCCAATCGTAATGCGACCACGCTCGGTCTCTGTCAGACGATGTGCGTTTAACGCTGCCAACAAGACAATCACGCTTGCTGTAGACATCGCCAACCCGATTAACATCCCTTGCCCGACAGACCACGTTTGCCACAACCCGACGCACACACCCAAAGTGACGGTGACAATGCATTGCACAATCGCCCCGGGAATCGCAATGTGTTTGACTGACCTCAAACCTGCAACTGAAAAATGCAATCCAGTGCCAAACATCAACATCA
>JAATFN010000006.1 GCA_015655165.1 Betaproteobacteria bacterium
CGGAATGAGAATCTTGCCCAGCAATGTCCCGTCCGGCGCAAAGCAATGTACGCCATCACCGGCACTTGTCCAGACGTTACCATGTTCATCCAGTCTGAAACCATCCGACATCCCATGATCGATCGTGGCAAATACTTTCCCTTTTTTCAGGGTTTTCCCATCAATCACATCAAATACACAAATATGACGTGGACCACCTTCACGGTGACTAAAACCTGTATCCGAAATGTAGAGTTTGTCCTCGGTAGGCGAGAATGCCAGGCCATTAGGACGCTCGAAATCGCTTGCTACAAGCGCAACGTCACCATTGGAAGGATCAATCCGGTATACATTGCATGCCCCGATCTCGCTCTCTGCCTGGTAGCCTTCATAGTTTGAATTGATACCGTAATCAGGGTCGGTAAACCAGACCGAACCATCCGACTTCACCACAACGTCATTTGGCGAATTCAAGCGCTTACCATTCCAGTGCGACGCCAGAATATGTAACGTACCATCATGTTCGACGCGTACAACACGACGCCCACCATGTTCGCAACTGATCAAACGGCCTTCCTGGTCGATTGTATTGCCATTGACGTAATTTGACGGTTGACGAAATGGACCAACACCGATTCCCGGAACCCAACGCATCATACGGTTATTCGGAATATCACTCCAGACCACTTCATCGGTTGCCGGAAAATAAACTGGTCCTTCTGACCACAGGCAACCTGTATACAATTTTTCAATCGTTGTTGTATCAAAAACCATCCGGCGAAAGCGCGGATCAAAATGTTCATAATTCATATCTGGCAATGCCATGTCTATTCTCCTCCAGTTTATGCTGTCTATTTTTAATTTATATGCCGCTTCTTAGCGATATTGCTTACGGGTGCCAGACAAGATAATCACCAGAATGATAATAAGGCCGGACAATATCGCACGGCCCCCCGCACCCAGACCGATCACATTCAACAATGTATTGATGAAGTACAGTAAGAGTGCGGCTCCCCAGATACCTGGCACACTCGCACGACCACCTGCAACATTTGTACCGCCAATGACGACAACAGCAATTGACATCAGCAGGTATTCGTTACCCATATCCAGCGTGGCACCGCCACTAAAACCGGAAATCAGGATTGCTGCACATGCGGCAAATAAACCACTACTGACATAGCAAAGGCAACGTACCCGTTCGACAGATATACCTGCTAACCATGCAGCCCGCATATTTTGCCCTGTTGCAGATAAATTCCGCCCAAAGACGCTATGTGCCAGCCAAAGCCCTAATAAGACAGTAGCAATCAATGCGACCCATGCTACCTGAGGGATATTCAACAACCAGCCTGTTGCAAATTCATTGATCAATTCCGGCGGAGCAATTTTTAATCCCTGGCTGTAGTGAATGGCCAATGATTGCAATATGAAGCTCGAAGACATGGTGGCAATAATAGGCGGAATCTGCAGTAAACGAATCAGACCATAATTGACAAGACCCACACTACCACCGACGGCAAACGCCACAATCGTGCCGCTTAGAATACCGCTATCTTCTCCACCCATGACCCGCATGGAAATTGCACCCACCAATGCGATGTTGGCAGGAATCGACAAATCGATATTGCCGGGCCCGGTTGTCACCACCAGCATTTGCCCCAAACCGACCAACACCATAAAAGCGCCAAACGATAAAGCTGACAAACCGATATTCACCGCAGCATCGCCGCCTGCGACACCCATTGTTACCAACCAGACCAGCAATGCACCCAAGAATGACCAGAACCAGGTGTGCTTCGCAAGTACATCACGCATTTTTTGCTCCTTGGCGTGACAACAAAGCCCGCAATGACAATACAATGATCAAGATCGCACCTTGTAGACCGATCTGCCACTTCGGTGCAATGCTTAAAAATGCAAGGAATGACGAGGCCACGCTGAGCGTGAGTGCACCCAGTACACCACCAATCGGAGAAATGCGACCACCCATAAAGCTGCCACCACCTAAAATGACCGCGGCAATCGAGATCAAGGTATACCGTTGCGCAATGTTGGCGTCAGCAGACGTCGTCAATCCAACCAAGGTCATCGCAGACAAGATACCCAGTACACCAGCTAAGGCATACATGACGGCTTTTGATTGAATGACAGAACCACCACTACGTAAAATGGCTTTCGGGTTCCCTCCTGCACCACGCAAACGTACACCTACTGCCGAACGCATCAAAAACCAATGTGCAAAAAAGGCGATCAATACACTATAGACAATCGGTGTCGGAACAAAAGGTATCATGACTTCCATGGCATCTTGCAACCATTGCGGTGTCACGCCTCCTGGTGTAGGACGTAAAATTAATGCCCAACCACCCCATACGAATGACAATCCAAGTGTCACGACAATCGACGGCAAATTGAAATATTCGATTAATGCACCGATCGCGGCGTAAACAGCAATACACAGCATCAACGCACCAATACCCAACCAAAAATTATCCGGGAAAAGCGTGACGACGATACATGCAGCCAAGCTCACAAATGCACCAATCGATAAATCCAGATCATTGACGGTAATGACACACATTTGTGCCAATGTTGCCAGTATCATCGGCACCGCAAGGTTAAGTAACAACCCCAATCCGAAGTAACTCATTGTGTTCGGGTTAAGCCAGAAAATCGGTATTAAAATCACGACCAGAGAAAACAGCGGCAAAAGCAGTGTTTGTATTTCTGTTTTGGAAAAACGGATCATGCTGTTACTCCAAAGGAAGCAGAAATAATACGTTCCTCAGACAACTCATCATGTACCAGATGCAACGTAATCTCCTTTTGATAAAACACATAGGTGCGATCACAGTAATTTAACTCGTCGTTTTCCGTGGTGTACCAGATAAAACTACGGCCTTTTTCTGCTTCCGAACGAATTAAGCGATACATATCGACTTTTGTACCAAAGTCGACACCGCGCATCGGATCATCCATTAAAATCAAATCGGCATCTGAAGCTAATGCACGTGCAAACAATACTTTTTGCTGATTGCCGCCAGACAAAGACAGAATATTATTGTTCATGTTTTTTGTTCGGATTTCGATTTTTTCGTGCCAATATTTGGTCAAGGCCTGCTCTTGTCGATGATCGATCAGATGCCATGTCGATAATGCAGACAAGCTTCTCAATGACAAATTGTCGGCAATGCTCCATAGCGGAAAATTACCATCTTTGACCCGGTCTCCTGCCACAAAAGCGGTATGGATTTTTCCTTGATAACGCGCGAACAACGAAATCAGCATTTCAGTCTGCCCCTGACCTGCAAGACCTGATAAACCAATGACTTCTCCTTTATTCACACGCAATTGTTCAATAGGAGAAGAGGCAGGCATCGCCACTTCTAGAAGGGGAATGTGACTGGCTGCAGTCGCCGTATCAGTACCATTTTTTTCAGTTGCCTGCGCCACAATATCTTCCTGTTTTGCATGCCCCATCGCTAGCACCAATGCTTCACGGTCCAAACGCGCCGTTTGTTCTTCCAGCACCAACTGGCCATCACGCATGACCGCAATACGTGTACAGCAATCGAAAATTTCTCCCAACATATGGGAAATAAATACCACACTGAGTCCGGCTTTAATACGCTTGCCGATAAAATCGGTCAATTGACGTGCGGTGACGGCATCCAGACTGGATGTCGGTTCATCCAGAATCAGTAACTGAACCGGCGTATCCAGTTCGATGAAAGCACAGGCGATTTCTACCATCTGACGCTGTGTTAGCGTCAATTCACCTACACTCGCATCGGCAGAAATACCATGCCCGGGAAAAATCTCGTCAAGCTTGTCACGAATCAATACACGTGCCTTCTTACGCCATCCACGCCCTTTCAACGCCGGGTGGAACACACACAGATTTTCTACAACCGTCAGATTCAGACATAGGGATAGCTCTTGAAACACACAACGCACACCATGTTTGTAAGCGGCTTGGGTGGAATAGTCTCCAGTTGGCACACCGTTGATTTCAATACTGCCTTCATCGGACTGGAGTGTGCCGGCCAACACATGCATCAATGTCGATTTCCCAGCACCATTGTGTCCGACCAGTCCCCAGAAATGACCCGCATCGATCGTTATTGTTACGCCTTGCAAGGCGCATACGGAACCGAAGGATTTGCGGATGCTTTTTAGGCTACATAACGCATTCACTGTGAACTACCTTAAAAGTCAGTCTATGCATCCTGAAGATGCAACACATCCACCCCAGCCTTACAGGTCGTAAAAAAGGGATGGTCGCAATAGAAAATATGTTGCCATATGGCGTCAACACATTGTGCACTGGTACCTAGGTGGGTGTCTTAAGCACCAGTGTCATCATGGATTACTTCTTGTCCAGAATGGCGACTGTTTGTTCCAGACTAAAGGAGCTGTCAGCCACACCACCAACCGGTGTTGTTTTTAATGCTTCAGGCAGTTGTTCTTGTGTAATGCTCAAGAGTGGCGCCATGATGTCGACATCTTTGGGAATTTTTTTACCGGCCAACACTTGTTGTGCCACCCAGAAAGCAACGGTGACAGCACCGGGCGGATTGGAAGCGGAATAGGTTTTATAGTTATTCTTCAGTTGTGTATTCCACCACTTCAGCTCGTCTTCGCGATTGCCCAGAATGATGATTGGAATTGGACGATTTGCCGCTCTGAACGCTTGTGCAGCACCATATCCGTCACCACCTTGGGTAACAACTGCATCAACTTTAGGTAGTGTCGGTAAAATACCGGCAACCGCTTTTTGTGCAATCGCTGTTGTCCAGTCGCCATGCACTTCACCCACGAGTTTTAAACCGGGATATTGTTTCAAGCCATCCAGAATACCTTTATGGATGGCTTCGTCTACCGATACACCTGCTATACCACGAATAGCCAGTACATTGCCTTTACCGTTTAACTGCTTGGCAACATAGTGAATCTGGTTTTCTCCCATTTGGCGGAAATCGAAATTCACGCGATAAGCGCATGGCTCGGTCACAATCCCGTCAAATGATACGACGACGATACCTGAAGCACAGGCACGTTTGATCGTGCCGTTCAATGCTGTTGGAGAAGCCGCATTGATGACAATCGCATTGTATCCTTGCAGAATCAGGTTCTGGATTTGTTGTGCTTGCTCTGTTGCTTGTACTTCTGTCGTGGTGAATGCCGGTGCTGCACTGACAATTTTATTCTTGACCGCATCGTTCGCCGCAACTTCCCAGTTTTTCAACATTGACTGCCGCCATGCATTACCTGCATAGGCATTCGACAACGCGATTTTTTTCGATGATGTATCCCCCTTGGCAACTTGTGCATGGGCCGGGACAGTCATCATCATTACTGCTATGGATAAAACAGATAACGCACTTTTAGAAAGGACGGTCATAACAAAGTCTCCTGTATTTTTTATGTCATTCGCCAGTTTTTCTCGTTTTTTATATTTAGAAAACCTATACAAATGCATTTTTTACCTAATGGTATATTCTTAGGCTTGAGGAAATCATATAATCCATGTTGTTCCGAGTCAATAAATTTGTATGATGAATTTATTGCATTTTTAAAAGAATTTCTTTCTTCCAAAAGTGCATTCATCTTGATCGTTTTTCAGGTACTGGCTGTTGTATTCATGATCCGCTGCTCACAAAATGAAGCCTACATGACCTGCCTCAACGTATACTGAACGATCATCACATATACTTTGATGCTTCTTTATGTAGTCTTATGTAGGTTCCTATGCGTACTCCATCACCAAAAAACCGACTTTATTCCAAACGTTTCTCAGCCGGATTAACATTGCTTCGCCTCTTGGCGCTGCTTGCCATCATTGGTTTACTTGCTTCTTGGGCACTATCCAAGTTGCCAGACTCGGTCAAACACACCCAGCCACCCAAAGTCACTGCTGCTTATAAAGACATCACGGGTATTTTGCAAGGACTGGATAAATACCAGAAAGCGCACGGCTACTATCCGACAAGCGAGCAAGGCTTACTTGCACTCGTAGTCAAGCCACAACGTGGACCCGTACCGGAAGACTGGAAAACCGGTGGCTATGTCAGCCGTCTGCCACGCGACCCTTGGGGTAATACCTACCAATACAGAGTCGTCAACGACAAACAAGTCGAAGTCTACTCATATGGCGACAAAAGTACTAATGAAGTCAGCGCAGCACCATTAATCTCCAAAACCAGTAGCTAAACAACGCCTCATCATCCCTTCTGGTGCCACACGTCCCCTTGGTACCGGTTCTTCTCTGCATCTACCACTTTATCTGCCCGGAGATATGCGTGCATTCCACGCACTGTCTATTCCTTCAAAACGCCAGCGTGCATAAATCGCTTGCCATTTAAGAGAAACACCTCATACAATCGCTCAAATCAGTGGCATATTGCAAAAAATGGACACTGAATACTAAACTCCACATGATGATGGAGGCACTGAGACGATGATGCAACCTTAACGGCAGGTCTGATTGTCACAACGAAACAAAAGCACTAGCAAACGCTATGCGACCGTGCTGCATACAAGCGGCATGTGTTTTTGTTCTGGCACTACCAGCTTCCAAACTCATACGACAGTGTAAGCGGCCATTCGCCAGGAGACACACTGTGAACCACATTGCTGTATCGGATTACGATTCGACCTTACCATCTGCCTCTACCGGTTGGCCAATGCGATCCCTGACACCGCTCATCGATGATGTCATTCCTATCGATCTCATCACAGAGCAACTACATAATATTTGCGGCAACTTCATTATCGTTCCCAAAGAAGGGCAACACAACGTACGTGGTGGCACCAGATTGGCCAAGATTTGCGGACAGGAAGCGGTCATCATCAGCCAGAACAGTAACCACATCATGCGCGATGCACAATGCATCAGACGCGACCCTGGCGAGAATTTCTTTCTGATTTTCCAGGATCACGGACAATCCGTCATGTGTCAGGATAATTTGCAGTTCCGAATGCATCCAGGAGATGTGGCATTAATCGATTCAACCAGACCATCCGACTTTATTTATGCAGGGGCACACTCACAGCAAATTTCTGTCCATCTACCCCGTGACGAAATGCAGCAGCGCTTTGGTGCGGCACTACACAGCACGCCTTGTCTGCTACAACAAGATGCGCTTGGTCTTGCAATGCGTGCCATTCTCGGTAAATTGCTGGAACCAGCCAATCAGGAAAGCAATCACCTGAAAGAAGCATTCATGGCAGTACTTGGCTCATATCTGCTCGAGCGGTCCAACATGCGACAACCAACCCGCTATACGAATAACGAAACACTGTTGAGTACTTCCTTACAGCAAATATCATTACGTTTTTCCGACCCGACATTCAACGCGGCAAGTCTTGCGGCAACATTAAATATACCGTTACGCTCATTACAGCGACTGTTTCAACGCCTTGATGAGACACCCAGTCGGCGTATTCTCAACACCCGTCTACATGCCGCATATGAACGTCTGAGTCTTCAAACGGGTACCGTACATTCCCATTACATTTCTTCAATTGCCTATCACTGCGGTTTTAACGATTTATCATTTTTCTATCGTGAATTCCGTAAAAAATACGGTACGACACCAGGGCATCTCATTCATACCTGATGACGTTTTAGTCCATGATGTCTGGCGTTCTACTCCAAGACATTAGACCAAACGCAATCCTACACTGTGTCCATTCCTCTCTGTTCAAGAGATGCTTTTTTGAATGATAACGACACAGAAAGCCCGATATGCACGATGCAAAGATGATCATTGGTGGGCGCTGCATTGCAGCCGACTCGACCTTCAATGTGACTAACCCATCAACAGGTCAGGTCATCGGCACAGCCCAAAATGCCAGCAGCGCAGATCTTGACGCTGCCGTATCAGCAGCACAAACAGCATTTGCAAGTTGGTCAAAAAAAACCGACAGCGAATTGCAGGCAGCCTGTCAAGCGGTCACCAATAAACTGGCCGAGCATTCAGAAGAACTGGCAACACTCATTACATTAGAACAGGGAAAACCGTTAAATGGCATGGGCTCACGCTGGGAAATGGGTGGCGCCCAAGCATGGGCAAACTATACATCCGGCTTATCGCTTCCTGCCAAGGTACTACAAGACAATGCACAAGGTCATGTAACGCTTCACCGTAAACCATTGGGTGTTGTCGGCTCGATTACCCCCTGGAATTTCCCTGTCATGATTGCTGTCTGGCATGTCTTACCCGCCTTACGTACAGGAAACACCGTTGTCATCAAGCCTTCGCCGTATACGCCTCTGTCCACCCTACGTATGGTCGAATTACTTAATGAAGTATTACCTGCAGGCGTGTTGAACTGTGTGAGCGGTGACGACCGTACTGGCAGCATCGGTGCTGCCATGGCAACACACCCTGGCATCCGGAAAATTGTCTTTACCGGTTCCAGCCCGACCGGCAAAAAAGTCATGCAATCTGCTGCGTCAACAATGAAACGGCTAACGCTTGAACTGGGGGGTAATGATGCCGGTATTGTTTTGCCAGACTGTGACCCAAAAGCGATTGCAGAGCAACTGTTCTGGGGAAGTTTTCTCAATAACGGTCAAACCTGTGCAGCAATGAAGCGTCTGTATGTCCATGACAGTATCCATGACGATGTCTGTGCCCATCTCGTCACATTTGCCAAATCCATTCCGGTGGGCGATGGCATGAATGAACACAATCTCCTGGGGCCTGTACAAAACAAAATGCAATTTGACATCGTCGCAAGACTCGTGGCCGACGCGCGAACAAGAGGTGAAGTGCTATTGGGAGGCGCACCAGGTGAAGGTCTGTTTTATCCGGCAACCATCATCGCAGGCTTGCACAATGGCGATGCGTTAGTCGATGAAGAACAATTCGGACCGGCACTACCAATC
>JAATFN010000255.1 GCA_015655165.1 Betaproteobacteria bacterium
GATGTCGTGTTTAATGTCCCTGTCATTCCTGTGATCAATAACGTGGATGTCGTAATTGTGAACGATCCTGCCGCGATCAAGGATGCTTTGGTGCGTCAGGCCGCAGGTGCGGTGCGCTGGGTCGAGACAGTACAGAAACTCGCGTCCGATGGCATAACGCATGTAGTCGAGTGCGGTCCAGGTAAGGTACTGACTGGTTTGACCAAGCGTATTAATGGTGAATTGACTGGAGAAGCAATTGTCGATGTGGCTTCACTGGATAAAGTATTGGAGCTGTTAAAGTGAGTCAACTGAATTTAGAAAACGAGGTTGCCTTGGTAACAGGTGCGTCGCGTGGTATTGGTCGCGCGATTGCAACCGAATTGGTCAAGCAAGGTGCCAAAGTCGTCGGCACAGCCACGACCGAGGCTGGTGCTGCTGGCATTACCAAGTATCTGGAGGCATTGCAACCAGGGAGCGGTAAAGGTATTGTGTTCAATGTGAATGATGCAGCAGCGACGGCTGTCGTTGTTGATGCAGTACAAAAAGAATTTGGCAGTCTGTCAATTCTTGTCAATAATGCGGGTATTACCAAGGATCAATTGGCCATGCGCATGAAAGACGAGGAGTGGGATAGTGTGATTTCAACCAACTTGACTGCAGTAGGGCGATTGTCCCGCGCGGTATTGCGTGGCATGATGAAAGCCAAGCATGGCCGTATCATCAATATTACGTCGGTTGTTGGTGCTGCGGGCAACCCGGGTCAGATGAACTATGCGGCGGCAAAAGCCGGTGTTGCCGGTATGAGTCGTGCTTTGGCACGTGAAATCGGTAGCCGCAATATTACAGTGAATTGTATTGCGCCAGGTTTCATTGAAACCGACATGACCAAGGTGCTGGAACCATCGCAAGTCGAGATGTTGGTTGGTCAAATTCCATTGGGTCGTCTGGGTTCTCCCGAAGATATTGCGGCGGCTGTCGCTTTTTTAGCGTCCCGACAAGCAGGATACATTACCGGTACAACATTGCATGTCAATGGCGGTATGTATATGAATTAAGTATTTAGGTATTTTTAGTAGTAAGTTGTGAGTTTTTAACGTAATTAGTTAAAAATGAATTTTTGGCGTGCAAACCTGATAAAATGCGCGCATTTTGTAACCTATCCACTGGAGGCATACTATGTCCGATATCGAACAACGTGTTAAAAAAATCGTCGCTGAACAATTAGGCGTCGCAGAAGCAGACATCAAAAACGAATCTTCTTTCGTTGATGATCTGGGAGCAGACTCTTTGGATACAGTTGAACTGGTCATGGCTTTGGAAGACGAGTTCGAAATGGAAATCCCTGACGAACAAGCTGAAAAAATCACGACAGTGCAACAAGCTATTGACTACGCAACAGCGCAAGTTAAGGCTTAAGTACTGTATTTGACTGATTCCGAAGGAGAATTGTTTGAGCCGCTCACGTGAACGTCGTGTCGTTGTTACCGGATTAGGATGTATTTCACCTGTTGGCAATACCATTGCTGATACTTGGAGCGCGATCAAAGAGGGTAAGTCTGGCATTGCCAACATTACCAAATTTGACGCAGCACCATTTTCCACGCGTTTTGCGGGGGAGGTGAAAGGTTTTAATATCGAAGATTACATTCCTGCAAAAGAAGCCCGCCATATGGATACATTTATCCATTATGGTATGGCAGCGGGGATGCAGGCTTTTGTTGACAGCGGCATTACAGTTACAGAGGAAAATGCTGATCGTATTGGTGTCATTATCGGATCTGGCATTGGCGGTTTGCCGCTAATTGAGGCGACACATGCGGAATTGACCAGTCGTGGTCCGCGCCGTATTAGTCCCTTCTTTATTCCAGCCTCGATCATCAATATGATTTCAGGTAATCTGTCGATCAAATACGGTCTGAGAGGACCGAATCTGGCGATTGTGACAGCTTGTACAACGGGCTTGCACTGTATCGGTACTGCCGCACGCATGATTGGTTACGGGGATGCCGATGTGATGGTTGCCGGTGGTGCGGAATCAAGTATTTCTCCCTTAGGTGTCGGTGGTTTTGCATCAGCACGTGCCTTGTCTGCACGTAATGATGATCCTGCAACAGCATCTCGCCCATGGGATCGTGATCGTGATGGTTTCGTGTTAGGTGAAGGCGCAGGTGTCATGGTGCTAGAAGAGTATGAGCATGCAAAAGCACGCGGTGCCAAAATCTATGCAGAAGTATTAGGTTTCGGTATGAGCGGGGATGCATACCATATGACAGCACCAAATCTCGATGGCCCACGTCGTTGTGTGCAAGCTGCATTACGCGATGCGGGTGTCAATCCGGATGAAATACAGTATCTGAATGCACACGGTACATCGACACCGTTAGGTGACAAGAATGAATCGGATGCGATTAAAGCTGCATTTGGTGACCATGCTTACAAGATAGTCGTCAATTCGACCAAATCGATGACAGGCCACTTATTGGGTGGCGCAGGTGGTTTGGAGTCTGTCTTTACTGTATTGGCGCTTTACAATCAGATTTCTCCGCCAACGATCAATATCTTCAATCAGGATCCGGAGTGTGATCTTGACTATTGTGCCAATACGGCACGCGATATGAAAATCGATATCGCAGTCAAAAATTCTTTCGGATTTGGTGGAACGAACGGAACGTTGATATTCGGTAAGGTCTAAAAAAACGCGGTTTTTCTTTTTGGGAAACCGCGTTTTTCTATTCCGGAGCCGATTATGTCTATTGCAGTAACTGCGCGGGTTGCACCCAGCAGGTTTGTTCTCGGCAGCATGGCAATGATTTGCGGTGCTGTTGTCTTTCTTGGCATCTTGTATGCCTTGTCTTTTTCCGGCTATGGTTTACCGGTTCTTATTCGTCTGTCGCTAGGTTGCGCTTCAATTGTCGCAGGTGTCTTCGGGCTATATATTTTGTACATCTCAAACAGGGTTGCCTGGGTACAAATATGTATTGATGGTCGTATTTTGCTGGCATTTGAAGATATTGCCCAAAAGCAAACAACCTTTCCTTCGATGAAGGCGCAGACTGCGCATCTATTACCCCATTCAACTCTGCTGCCGTATGTCATGCTATGGAGACTAAAGCGTGAAACCGGCCATGTCGTCAGTTTACTGATATTGCCAGGCGTTGTTACTCCAGAAATTTTCCGTGCATTGAGTCTTGCCAGTCATCAGATTGCAGGCAGTCAACCGTTCGGGTAGAGCGCGCAGAAAAAACTTCCTGAACTCTTTCATTACGTGATGTCTTAGTACTCATGTACCTGTCACGTTATACATTAAAGAATAAGGAAGTCGAGTTTGACAACAGAGCGTGAAATTGACCAACGGATTGTCGAACGCATTCAGTCAGGTGACAAGAAGGCGTTCGAGTTGTTAGTTACCAAATACCAACGAAAACTGATGCGACTGGTATCGCGTTTAGTGCGAGATCCTGCCGAGGCAGAGGATGTCGTGCAGGAAGCGTTTATCAAGGCATATCGTGCACTCCCCCAATTTCGCGGTGATTCGGCCTTTTATACCTGGTTATACCGAATCGGCATCAATACAGCCAAAAATTATCTTGTGACCTTGGGGCGGCGTGCACCAACGTCAACAGAGGCAGATGCCGAAGAAGCTGAAACTTTTGATGATGGCGGGCACCTAAGAGATATTAATACACCTGAATCCATGTTGGCGACGAAGCAGATTGCCGAAACAGTGAATTTGGCGATGGAAACATTACCGGAAGAGTTGCGTATAGCCATTACATTGCGTGAAATCGAGGGGCTGAGCTATGAGGAAATTGCCGTAGTAATGCAATGCCCAATCGGGACGGTACGGAGTCGGATTTTCAGGGCCAGGGAATCGATTGCGGATAAGTTGCGACCATTGCTGGGTACAGCTGAAGATAAGCGATGGTAGTGTAAGTAAATATTTCATTTGAGAGATAGTGGGGTCTATGATGGATACCAAGAGAGTAAAACAGGAAGTCATATCGGCATTGATGGATGGCGAATTGCCGCAGAGCGAGACAATGCGTGAATTGTCCGAGTGTCAGCGTGCTGAAGATCGTCATTTGTGGGCGGTTTACCATCAGATTGGTGACGTATTGCGTTCGAAAGAGCTTGCAATTGAGTTCTCCGACGATTTCGACGTACGTATGCGTGCAAGGCTCGAGGCTGAACCTGTGGCCGTCTTGGATGCGGTGCAAAGTAAAAGGGTTGACGATAGTGCGCCTGTGACACGTCCTGGCGGTATTGGTGGCTTATTTGCAGGATGGGGCGGTTTGACGATACATGGTATCGGTTTGCCTGGTTTACTTGCCATGGCGGTAATGGTCGTGATTGTGGTGAATCTGTCTTCCTCACATCAACCTGCTGTACAAGAGGTTGCAAGCACTTCATCGCAACTGGCAAAAGCACCAACGGTGGCATTAAGTGCCGAAAATAATGTACAGTCAGAAAATGGCCTTTCCGATTATGTTGCAGAACATAAGTGGTATTCCCCGTCTTTTTATAGTGCAGGTGATGGTCGCGTTCCTGCTGCAATGATGGCTGTGACAAACTGATCTGAGGATTATCTTTTGCAAAACAATCGTAACTTCCTAGTATTGCTGGTGGGTATGCTTGGGTGTTTTTCTGGCGCGCACGCAGTATCATCGGAAGACATGGGGCACGTCGCGCAGGCAGCAGAAGTACTGACGCAGATACAGTCGGCAGCCCGAGTATTGAATTATGAGGGCGCATTTGTTTATCAACAAGGCACACAAGTACGTGCCTCGAAGATTATCCATGTTGTTGCTGGTAAAGACGAGATGGAAAAGGTCGAGATGTTAGATGGCCGCCAGCGCGAATACATCCGGCACAATAATGAAGTCACGCGTTACATTCCCGATACCAAAACTGTTTTGATCGAAAAACGTCTGACCAGAGATGTTTTTCCGGCAATTTTAGTTGCCAATACGAACGATCTGGCGCACTATTACCGCGTGGAATTGAAAGGTGTTGAGCGGGTGGCTGGCTTAAATTGCCAGATCATTTGGCTCGAACCTATTGATAAATTTCGTTATGGCTATAGATTATGTGCAGAGCAGGATTCACAATTACTGTTGCGTGCCCAGACTCTGGGTGAGGCAAATAGTATTGTCGAGCAGATTTTATTTACCCAGATAGAAATTGGTAAAATTCATTCTAACAGAATTAGGCCGAGTTTCCCCGATACACGTGCATGGCAGGTCAAACATGCGGACATCGTCGAGAAAATCAGTTTGCCAAAATGGGAGATTACGCCGCCACCAGGATTTAAACAGATACAGGCAGTCAAGCATGTACTCACTGATCGCCAGAGTGTGAACTCTGTACCGCATCAGGAAGCGGATTCTGCCAAACGAGAAGTGTCACAGCTTGTATATTCGGATGGGCTTGCAGCGATTTCCGTATTTATCGAGCCCGACTCTCCCGGTAGAATCGAACGTGTCGTACAGCAAGGTGCCATGAATATCATTGGGCGTCGCCATGGGAAGTATTGGGTGACGGTGATGGGAGAAGCACCTGATTTAGCGATCAGGCAAGTGATTAATTCGATTAAATTAATAAACTGATGAAAAATACGTTTTCTGTAAAAAAAGTCGTTCTGGCTTCATTGTTGGCATCGTCAGCAATTTTTGGTGCGCCTGTGACAGGCGTTGTTTCTTCTGCAATTGCGGCACCATCTGTTTCGGGTTTACCAGAGTTTGCCGATATCGTTGATCGTGCGAGTCCGGCAGTTGTAAATATCCGTACAACACAACGCATTGTATCTTCAGCGGTGCAAGCCAATCCAGGTGATGAAGAAATGCAGGAATTTTTCCGTCGTTTCTTCGGTGTGCCTGTGCCGCGCCAGCAACAACCAGAAACACCAAGTACACCACGCAGCAATCGTAAGCAGCAGCAAGAGGAAGTGCCGCGTGGGGTAGGCTCAGGTTTTGTCATATCCGCAGATGGCTATGTGTTGACGAATGCACACGTAGTTGAAGGTGCAAGCGACGTGTATGTGACGTTGCGTGACAAACGTGAATTCAAAGCCAAAGTTATCGGCTCGGATGCGCGAACAGATGTCGCATTGTTAAAGCTGGAAGCAACGAATTTGACAACGTTGCCATTGGGCGACTCTGAAAAAATCCGTGCTGGCGAGTGGGTGTTGGCGATCGGCTCTCCTTTCGGTCTGGAAAATACAGTCACAGCAGGTATCGTGTCAGCCAAGTCTCGCGACACAGGTGACTATCTACCGCTAATTCAAACAGACGTGGCTGTGAATCCTGGTAACTCCGGTGGTCCTCTATTAAATATGAGGGGCGAAGTCATCGGTATCAATTCGCAGATTTATAGTCGCTCTGGTGGCTTCATGGGGATTTCTTTTGCAGTGCCGATCGATGAAGCATTGCGGGTGTCTGACCAGTTAAAAGCATCCGGTAAAGTGGTGCGCGGCCGTATGGGCGTGCAAATCGGTGAAGTTACAAAAGATGTTGCCGAGTCACTGGGGTTAAGTAAGGCACAGGGTGCGCTCGTTCATCGTGTCGAGGCAGATGGGCCAGCTGAAAAAGCCGGCCTGGAAGCGGGCGATATTATTATCAAGCTAAACGGTATTGTGATTGATAAAGCCAGTGATCTGCCACGCATGGTCGGCAATATCAAGCCAGGGGTGCGTGCTGTGGTGACTGTCTGGCGCAAGGGTAAAGAGCGTGATATTTCTGTGACGATTGTCGAA
>JAATFN010000163.1 GCA_015655165.1 Betaproteobacteria bacterium
TTACGGTCGTAACGGTAACTGAAACTCGAATTGGTATTAATGCGTAAACTGTTGGCCGGCGTACGGTTGTCTGTACAAACCAGGTCCGATATAAACGATGACCAGTTTAGACCTAGACGGATAAAGCCGTTTGCACGCGGAAGTCCATCAATACCGATAGCTTGATTGATCTCGCCTTGTTCCTCAGACAGTCGACGTGCAGCAACAGGGTAGCCATCAATCGATACAGTCATTGATGTGCGTCCGCCATCGGCACGTAAATATTGGCCATTGAGTTGCATGGTGGCATTGTCCAGCGCGATAGCACTTGGGACAGGTATATAGTACTCACGTTGAGCTGAGGTACCTTCAAATACGGCAGGCGTGACGAGTCCAAGTTCAGTAAAATTGATTGTTCTGTTGATCCAGCGTTCGTTATTCCACTGTTGGAATTGCGAAGTTGCATCAGCCCAAGCTGCAGAAGACGTACATATTATCGCCGTGGCTAGCACAATATGTGATAAGGAATTTGTTTTGCAAAAAATAGGAGTCATGGCGATACACATTTATGCGTTTATTAACGCTTGTTGATTTGAAAGAATTGTCGTGTCGAACTCGGTATATGGCTGGCCTGTCAGTGCGCAAACAATGCGTTGTGCTGCATTTCCATCCCCGTAAGGATTGATTTTCTTTGTGATGCTTGTATAAGCCTCATGGTCATCAAAAAGCTGGTTAACACATGCAATGATATGTTCTGGCTCTGTACCGACTAATCGTGCGATGCCAGATGTAATCGCTTCCGGACGTTCTGTCACATCACGCATGACGAGTACGGGTTTCCCTAATGCAGGGGCTTCTTCCTGAATGCCACCAGAATCTGTCAGGATGACGTGCGAAAGTTGCATCAAACGTACAAAATGGAGATAGCCAAGTGGTTCAATCAAGTACACATTAGGTAACTGGGATAGTAATTTTTGAACCGGTCCGCGTACATTGGGGTTCAGATGCACAGGATAAACGATGGCGATATCTTTTCTGTTTGCAAGTGCAGCTAACGCTTTGCAAATTCCTTTGAGCCCTTCACCAAAACTCTCCCGTCTATGGCCAGTGACAAGAAGAATTTTTTTATTAGTTGATAAAAATTTGAAGTGTGCGTCAAGATCACGTTGAAGTTCTGGATTTTGGTTGATTTTATTGGCAGTAATTAACAGTGAATCAATGACAGTGTTGCCTGTTACTATAATTTTTCCACCGAGATTTTCTTTTAATAGGTTGTCAGCCGCCCCCACTGTGGGTGCAAATAAATATTTACTCATAACATCGACGACACGGCGATTCATTTCTTCAGGCCATGGTTTTAGCAAGTTACCAGTACGTAAGCCTGCTTCAACATGCGCTATAGGGATGTGGTGGTGGAAAGCTGCCATAGCAGAAATCGATGCTGTAGTGGTATCGCCGTGTACAAGAACACAATCGGGCATTTCACGTTCGAGGATCGGATCCAGTTGTGTCAATATACGAGCACTCAACATATTCAATCCCTGATCCGCAAGCATGACGTCCAGATTGTAATCCGGCGTAATCTGGAATAGATCCAATACTTGCTGCAGCATGCTGCGATGCTGTCCTGTAACACAGACAACCGATTTGATGTTGGTTGTTGTGGATAGACGTTGCAACACTGGCGCCATTTTAATGGCTTCAGGTCTTGTGCCAAATATCGATAGAATTTTCACGGAATACGCATCTTTTTATTAGAGTCAGCCTTTGTTTAACTTTTTTTAAGGCTTGGTTGTCATTTAGTTAACATTATTTTCACTCAAAAGAATGTTGCAGTTCTGACAAATACTGACACTGATGTCTTTGTTTCATATTGTGAAATATTTTGCCTGCATTACCGCGATGCAATTTTTAAAAATCAAACACTTACACAATAAAATATCGGCATATTTCCATATTCAATGCTAATGCATATATCACTCAAGATCTTTTAAATGTTGTGAAAATGAAGTAATTAATCTGTTTTTGTATACATTTAACTCTATTTAAATGTGATTTATCCTATTTTGTTGAATGAGTATGTATTTGGGGGCTGTGTTGACATAACCTGTAAATGGAAATCATTGTTGAGTAAAGTTGGCCGGAGTAGAAAATGCTGAAAACTAGTTTTATGTTCGTGTTGTGCACATTAATGACATATGTGGGTACTGTTGAGGCGAAGGAGTATCCGATTGGTAAACCGGTGGTGAGTGGCGGCATGGAAATTGCCGCAGTCTATTTGCAGCCGGTCACGATGGCACCAGCCGGGATGATGGCTAAGGCGGAGGAGTCGGATATTCATCTGGAGGCAGATATTCACGCAACTGAGAACAATCCTAACGGATTTGCAGAAGGAGACTGGATGCCTTATATGCACATCCGTTTCGAGTTGGTCAAGGCAGGTAGTGACAATGTAATACGGGGCGAATTAATGCCGATGGTAGCCAGTGATGGCCCGCATTATGGCGACAATATCAAATTGGCAGGCCCAGGCAAATATAGATTGACCCTATTTGTTTTTCCACCGGAAGAAAACAAGCATAACCATTTTGGCCGTCATGTCGACAAAGAAACCGGTGTTGCGCCATGGTTTACACCTGTTAAAGCCGCATACGAATTTGTGTATGCCGGTATCGGTAAAAAAGGTGGATATTGATTGCTGCCACGATGAATTCTGTCATCGGTACCATCAAGTCGTTACTGTTATATCTGTGCTGTATAGCGCTTGTGCATGCAGACGATTTGATCCGTGTACAACTTGATATGAAAGACGGTGTATTTACACCAGCGACAATTGTTGTTCCGGCCGGTCGCAAAATCAAAATCACTGTACGTAATACAGGAAATTCTGCCGCTGAATTTGAAAGTGTCTCTTTGCGCAAAGAAAAGGTATTGGCTCCGGGGGCGCAGTCGTTCATTGTGATTGCACCATTAAGAGCCGGGCAATACGCTTTCTTCGATGATTTTCATCTACATATGCCTCAAGGCGTCATCGTCGCCCAATAACGACGGATGACAATATATCGAAAGGATTGTAATGGGTCAGGTGTTATTGATTGTCTGGCGCGAATGCGTCGAGGCATTGCTCGTGATTGGCATTTTGCATGCATGGTTAAAGCTTGGTAATGCGACTGCACATCGTGGTTTGCCGTATTTATGGAGTGGTATTGCTGTAGGAATTCTTGTCGCTATTGCTTTGGCTGCCGCATTGTTGGGTCTTGTGGAGTTATTGTCAGGTGATGCGCAGACCTATTTCCAGATTCTGATGTTGTTGGTTGCTGCAATGTTGATTGTACACATGGTTTTTTGGATGCGTCAGTATGGTCGCACACTCAAACAGAATATCACCGCCACTTTGAAACATAGTGATACAACAGGGCATTGGTGGGGGGTATTTGTTTTGGCTATGTTGGCAGTTGCCAGAGAGGGCAGCGAAA
>JAATFN010000056.1 GCA_015655165.1 Betaproteobacteria bacterium
TCAGTGGCAAGGTCATTGGACAATGTTGTGCAGCCTGGTCCAAGGTTGCATCTGGAATTTTTAAGAGATGCTGACGCACTACCTTGCAATAACAGGCCAAAATCGGAAGAAAATGTCCAGCGTCCTGGTTGTTGTATCGCGTTACCAAAGCCGACGCCAAGATAAGGCGCGATTTTATTAAAGTCGATTTTGCCTTCAACGTCCCCGATATCCGATGTATTGTAAGTATGGCCATTAAACGTATATTGCGTGCCACCAACAGATTTGGCATTTGCTGTAATTTCATTGGCGTTATATACCAATCCCCCTGTCAGACGAAATGACCCATCGAACACGAACCAGTCGACTAAGGCATCGAATGTATTGAGTTTCAGCTTTAAATCGTATTTCACATCATCGGTATTGCCGTCAAAAGAAAAGCCGAAGTAGTTCACACCAAAACGTGCATTGACAGTTTTGGCAACAGGTAACGTCAAATGTAAACCAAGACCGGTTGTACCTCCTGATACCGTTGCACCGAACTCTATTGCATTGACACTAGTTGATATAGTTACAAGCACAGTTGCTAACATTAGTCCTAGACGTTTTTGCATAATGATCTCACTGATGAATTACGGCGATTGATGAGAGATGCTAGACAGCGATGTATTAGATGTTGTGCATTCATATTTTATGGTTCAAAAACGATAAGTTAAGCCGGCACGTACCATGAAATAACGTCGATGATCAAAATACTGGTCAATCTGTTGTTTCTGGTTGGAGATGACATCCATCACTTGCTGACATTGCACATGGGATGTTGTACAGCGACTGCCATTAATGATGATAGAGGGTGGATGCAAAAAGATGATCCCGATATCGAGAGATAATCCGCTTTTATAACTTCTGCCGTTGGGCAATCCCAATCCAAAGCCTATATAAGGGGCAGAGGTTGTTGTCTCACGCACATGAGAGACTAGTTGTGTCGAGATACCATTCCCTGTTGTATAACCTGCCTGCCAGTTGGGTTTACCCAGTATGATGGTGGTCAAGTTACTGAAAATAACGCCACTTGTTACCCGGAAATAGTTGTTGAACGGAAACCAGTCCAGCAAGACATCATAATTGTCTACCTTGCGTTTGACACCGAATGTCACTGTGTCGATGTAGGTATTTATCGCACTCGGGATTGTTAAGCTGTTGTTGATGACGTAATTGTTAAAACCGAAACGGGCATTGAGTGTGTTGGAAATCGGTAGCGAGAGATGAATGGCGGTACCATCTGCATGGCGCTCAAGATTGGCTGAGGCAGCAATACTGTTGGCATGCACATCGGGCATACAGAGCAGAAAAGCCAGTATGAGACCTAATCCTGTTTTCATTGGCTTTCCCTCGGGAAATAATGAATCGAATAGTTCCCAAGCTGTTTTTTATCTGGAATTAATGTTGATAATAACGCGCAAAGTCGCATGGGAACTGGCTTTCACCATGATTCCATAACCTTGGATATTTGGGGCGGGTGCATTCATATCTGTGCGCAAAATGCGACGGAATTCTCCTTTATCTTGTGCGTCTACCAAATAAAATTGCCATAAAAGCTAGCTTTTATGGCAATGAATTGTCTGCTTGTACACAGGTCGCAATACGTCTTTTTATGGTCTGGGACTTAATGCAAAAGCGTTTAATTTGGCATCGAACAGTTTGCCTTTGCGTGCACGTTTACCGATAAAGGTTTGCAGCGCTGATGCGGTGACGACTTCGTCTTTGGGTTTGCCACGACTAACACCATGAATAATCACACCTTGCTGTGTGATTGCCTGGGCACTCAAGAGTTTTTCTCCTTCGGCCAGATCCATTAATGCAACGCCGCGTCCACCCGAGGACAGGGTTTTAACATCATCAATACCAAATACGAGCAGCCGGCCTTTTTCTGACAGGCAGGCAATTGCACTGGCATGTTCCGGGATTTGATTCGGAACTAATGGACGTGCTGTTTCGTCTAGGGTGATAAAGCTTTTTCCACCTTTCACGCGGCTTAACATATCGCCGACTTTGGTCATAAAACCATAACCGGCATCTGTTGCTAAAAACAAAGGAATATCAGCCGGACCTGCGAAGTAATGCAATAGGCTTGTTCCACTGGCCAGATCAACCAATGTTGTAATCGGCGCACCATCACCACGTGCATTCGGCAATGCACTGACCGGCACCGAATACACACGACCGTTTGATCCGAAAGCCAGCAAGTTGTCGACAGTGCGGCACTCGAAGGTTGCATACAGATTGTCGCCAGCCTTGAACGTAAATTGGCTTGCCTCGTGACCGTGGCCGGTACGCGCACGTACCCAGCCTTTTTGCGACATGATGACGGTTACCGGTTCATCCACAATACGTTGTTCAATCACTGCTTTTTCTGCTTCTTCAATGACTGTACGACGATCATCGCCAAATTGTTTGGCATCGGCTTCAATTTCCTTGATGACCAGTTTGGTCATGGAGGCCGGATTTTTTAACAAGTCTTGCAATGTGCCTTGCTCTGTGCGCAATGTGTCCAGTTCTTGCTGGATCTTGATTGCTTCCAGGCGTGCCAACTGACGCAAACGTATTTCAAGAATATCTTCGGCCTGCCGATCGGATAATTTGAAGGCTGTGATCAATGCGGATTTAGGTTCATCGGACTCGCGAATGATTTTGATGACTTTATCGATATTTAACAGAACCGCTTCGCGACCTTCCAGAATGTGGATGCGATCTTCGACTTTTTGAAGACGGTATTGTGTACGACGGGTAATCGTCAAAAAGCGGAAAGTAATCCATTCGCGCAGAATGTCACCGATGCCTTTTTGGCGTGGACGGCCATCATTGCCGATCATCACCAGATTAATCGAACTACTTGTCTCTAGCGACGTTTGCGCTAACAGACTGTTCATGAATTCGGTACGGTCCTGATTTTTTGATTTGGGTTCGAAGACCAGACGTACCGCTGCCTCACGACCAGATTCGTCACGTACAGTATCTAACAACGCCAACAGGCTTTGTTTTTGATTGAGTTGCTCCGGTGTTAACGATTTTTTGCCGACTTTTAATTTCGGGTTGGTAATCTCTTCGATTTCCTCCAGGACTTTTTGCGTGGAGGTGCCAGGAGGCAGTTCGGTAATCACCGCTTGCCATTGACCCCGTGCGAGATCTTCGATTTTCCAGCGTGCACGGACTTTGAGACTACCACGACCCACCTGATACATTTCCGCAATCGTGCTCGGTGGCGTAATGATCTGACCGCCCCCGGGAAAGTCTGGCCCCGGAATGTAGGTCATCAAGTTGGCATGGGAGATATTCGGTTGACGAATCATCGCCACAGCTGCCTTTGCAACTTCACGCAGATTGTGTGGCGGGATTTCTGTTGCCAGTCCCACGGCAATGCCGGATGCGCCATTCAACAATACAAACGGTAAACGTGACGGTAATAGTTTGGGTTCTTCTGTCGATCCATCGTAGTTTGGCTGGAAGTCGACAGTACCCATGTCGATTTCATCCAACAGCAACTGGCTAATCGGTGTTAAACGTGCTTCGGTATAACGCATTGCCGCAGCACCATCACCGTCACGTGAACCAAAGTTGCCTTGGCCATCGATTAACGGATAACGCAAAGAAAAGTCTTGCGCCATCCGTACCAATGCATCGTAAACAGATTGATCACCATGCGGGTGGAGTTTGCCGAGAACATCACCAACGACCGCAGCTGACTTGCGCGGTTTGGCAGAAGCATCCAGTTTCAATTCGTTCATCGCATATAAAATGCGACGTTGCACCGGTTTTTGTCCATCAGCGACATCTGGAAGGGCGCGGCCTTTGACTACGGAAATGGCGTAGTCGAGATAGGCGCGCTAGGCAAATGTCGAGAGCGTTAAGGTTTCACCGTCAGACGGTGCCTGGTCAAATAAAGTTGCTTGGTCGGTCATAGCGTAGCGATGGATTTTGTATTGAATAAGGGAACAGGATCAGATATCTGCCTGGGCTTCATTACCGTGTTCTTCAATCCACGCGCGGCGGGCAGCAGCTTCACCTTTGCCCATTAACATCGTAAACCGCGCAGAGGAGTCGATCTGGTTATATTCGCCTAACGATACTGGTAACAAACGGCGTGTATCCGGGTTCATCGTTGTTTCCCATAACTGTTCCGCATTCATTTCTCCTAAACCTTTGAAGCGGGAAATACTCCATGCACCATCTTTTAAACCGTCTTTACGTAACTTGTCTTCAATTGAACTCAGTTCGTCAGTGTCTAATGCATACAGCTTTTGCACAGGTTTTTTACCACGTGCAGGTGCATCTACACGAAACAGTGGCGGCCTTGCGACACAGATATGGCCATGGTCGATTAATTTCGGGAAGTGCTTGAAAAACAGCGTCAACAACAAGACCTGAATGTGCGAGCCATCCACATCGGCATCCGACAAAATACAGATTTTGCCGTAACGTAATCCACTTAAATCCGGTGAATCTTTGTCGCTATGCGGATCAACACCGATAGCAACAGAAATATCGTGGATTTCATTGTTGGCAAACAAGCGGTCCCGTTCTGTTTCCCAGGCATTCAACACTTTACCGCGTAGCTGCAAAATGGCCTGAAATTCCTTGTTGCGCCCCATCTTTGCAGAACCACCTGCGGAGTCCCCTTCAACTAAAAACAGTTCGTTGCGGGCGATATCCGATGACTCGCAGTCGGTTAGCTTGCCTGGCAACACCGCGACCCCGGATGCTTTCCTCTTTTCGACTTTTTGGGCAGAACGCAGGCGACTTTGTGCTTGCTTGATGACCAGTTCGGCCAGCTTTTTACCATAGTCGACATGCTGGTTTAACCAGAGTTCGAGAGACGGGCGGGAGAATGTTGCCACCAGACGCACGGCGTCACGCGAGTTCAATTTTTCTTTGATTTGTCCCTGGAATTGCGGATCGAGCACTTTGGCAGACAAGACAAATGATGCGCGTGCAAATACGTCCTCAGGCAACAGTTTCACACCTTTAGGTAAGAGCGAGTGCATTTCGACAAAGCTTTTTACCGCAGAGAACAAGCCTTCGCGTAAACCGGATTCGTGGGTGCCACCTGCGGATGTCGGAATCAGGTTGACATAGGATTCACGTACGACTGCACCGTCTTCTGTCCAGGCGACAACCCAGCCTGCACCTTCGCCTTCGGCAAAGCCGTCAGTCTCCTTGTCGGCATATTGTTCGCCTTCAAAGAGGGGGATGATCGGTCCGCTGTCTGATGTTTGTGCCAGTGACTCCATCAGGTAGCCACGCAAGCCCTGATCGTATTGCCAGTTCAATTCCTCTTTGGTTTTTTCATTCATCAGTGTGACTTTGACGCCAGGCAAAAGGACTGCCTTCGAGCGCAACAGACGTTGTAATTCCTGATATGAAATATTCGGGGAATCAAAGTATTTCGGGTTTGGCCAGACACGCACCAGCGTGCCCGATTTCTTATCTTCTTTGGTGGCTTTATGCGATTTCAGCTTTTTGCTGACATCGCCATCAGAAAACGACAGGTTATGTATCCCGCCATCACGCCAGATGGTGATATCGAGCTGTGAAGACAATGCATTGGTCACAGAGACACCAACCCCGTGCAAACCACCCGAGAAAGCATATGCGCCACCCGAACCCTTGTCGAATTTGCCGCCAGCATGCAAGCGGGTAAACACAATTTCAACAGTCGGGACTTTTTCTTCCGGGTGTAAACCGACAGGAATACCGCGACCATCGTCTTCAACACTGATGCTGCCATCGGTGTGAACTGTCACAATAATGCTCTTGCCGTAACCGCCCAATGCCTCGTCCGAGGCATTGTCGATGACTTCCTGGATAATGTGCAGCGGATTTTCCGTCCGGGTATACATACCCGGGCGTTGCTTGACCGGCTCCAGGCCTTTTAAGACACGGATCGATGATTCACTGTAGTCGGAGCGAGTATTTTTTTTTGTTGCCATGCAATCAGATGGTTGTGCTGTTGTCGGGATGAAAACAGAGTTTTACAAAAGTACATTCTAATGACAAATGCTGCAAGATCACGAGAATAGTTGCAATCAGGAAATATACGAAAAAACACATACTTTGTGGCAGTTTCTTTTGCCTGATTTAACCGTACTGTTCTGGGAGTATGGCAGCTTGCACGCCATTTTGCGCGGTATGGCTGCCATCTTTTATCAGGATATCACATTGTGTTATGCGAGCACTTTTGATAGCCATGCGGCAATATCTTCAATTTCTTCAGCACACACAGCGTGTTGCATTGGATACGTTTTCCATTGGCAATTGTAGCCTAAAGACTGCAAAAGGGTGTGTGTTGCTTCGGCACGTTCCAAAAAGACGACTGGATCCATTTGCCCATGTCCGATAAAAATCGGTGTTGCCTGGTTTGCGGCATGACGTTCTTTTGCAATCAAAGACGCCAGTGGTGCGTAACCTGACAAACACATGATCCCTGCCAGTTGTTCATGATAACGCAGACCGGTTTGCAAAGCTATTGCACAACCCTGGGAGAAACCTGCCAACACGATACGATGTGCAGGAATACCCCGTGCTTTTTGCTGTTCGATTAATGCCTCGATGTGTTGTTGCGATGCACGAATACCGGCCTCATCTTCGCGGCTGACCATGTTACGCTCTAAGATATCATACCAGGCACGCATGACATAGCCACCATTGACGGTGACAGCCCGTGTTGGGGCGGTGGGAAATATAAAGCGGATACCCGGGCAGGCAGATAAATCGAGTTCACGCACAATAGGCACAAAGTCAGAGCCATCGGCACCCAGGCCGTGCAACCAGATGACAGCAGCACCCGGTTCGGGGGTAGTGTCGATTTCAATGGTTTCCAGTAATGCGGTCATTGTTGTCAAAGAAAGAGTTGAAGGAATAAAATATTAAGGGTTGTCTTCACGGTAGCTGTCGTCATCGGCGTCGAGATCAGGTTCCCCCGTTGTTGCTGCATTCTTTTTATCATCTTGCAGTTGCTTGATGATTTGATAAATCTCGCGATATGCTTTAGGCGGTTTGCTCTCGGCCAGTTCTTTTTTTGCATTGCGAATCAAGGTGCGTAAACGTTGTGCATCCAATTGCGGGTACAAAGAAAGCATGTCTGTCAGGTAACTGTCGTCTTTTAACAACTTTTCACGTTGACGTTCCAGCGCATGGGTGGCTGCCACACTTGCTTTGGACTGGCCGCGCCAGACATCAAGTGTTTTCTGGATAACGGCAATTTCTTCGGTGTCCAGTGAACGCATTTTTTTCCCGACGTATTGCATTTGGCGCCGGCGGCCCTCATGATCCTTAATTGTCTGGCATTCAAGAATGGCATCACGCACGTCTTCCGGCATCTGGATGCGTTTGACGCGATCCCGCGGCTCTGCAACCAGTTCTTCACCTAATTTCTGTAATGCGGTCATCTCGCGTTTTAACTGCGATTTCGATGGGCGCTCGTATTCTTGTTCAAATTCGTTGGATTGGAATCCGCATGAA
>JAATFN010000217.1 GCA_015655165.1 Betaproteobacteria bacterium
GATCTGGGTTTTGGTATTGGTCCTCGCTTGAATGCCGCTGGACGTCTATCCGATATGTCGTTGGGTATTGAATGCTTGACGACCGACAATGAAGTCCGGGCTTGGGAAATCGCACAGCAACTGGATGGCATCAACCGTGAGCGCCGCGACATCGAAGCAGGCATGCAAGACACAGCCCTGCTCTTACTAGACCAATTCGATCCGCAGCAGCAATTCACCATTAGCGTATTCGACCCGTCCTGGCATCAAGGTGTCATCGGTATTGTCGCGTCGCGCCTCAAAGAAAAATTCTATCGTCCAACGATTACCTTTGCACCCGGTGACGATGGTTTCATTAAAGGTTCCGGGCGTTCAATTAACGGCTTTCATTTACGCGATGCACTAGATCTGGTCTCCAAACGTGCACCTGACATCATGACCAAATTCGGTGGGCACGCAATGGCTGCGGGTCTGACCATCCATGCTGAAAAGTTCGAGGCATTTTGTAACGCATTCGAAAGTGTCGCACAAGAATGGTTAACGCAAAACCAGTTGGAACGTGTCGTTGAAACCGATGGTGCATTGGAAGACGATCATTACACCACACAATTTATCCGCATCATGGATGAACAGGTCTGGGGACAAGGCTTTGCTCCCCCGGTGTTTTGTGATCGGTTCCGTGTTGTCACCCAACGCATTCTGAAAGAAAAACATTTAAAACTGCTGCTGGAAAAAAACGGCGTGAACTATGATGCAATCTGGTTTGGTCATGCCGAATCACTGCCTGAATATGCCGATGTCGCCTTTCGCCTGGATGCCAATGAATACAACGGTAAAACCACTGTCCAGTTAATGGTGGAACACGCGCAACCCGCATAAAGCAAGTCGCAAAGGTTCGATTGGCCTATTGATGGTTTTGCTCATCAACGTCTGCATGGCTATCCATCAAAAGCCGGTAACAATCACACGCGCATCTCATACTCGGTTGTCATGTGCATTAATAATTTTCTCTTGTTGCACAGAATTCATTCATGTGAAATTGTCGTACTTCCCAAAAAAAATTGTCATACAATTGATGCAAAAAATTATGCAGACACCCGCCATTTTTTGAATGCGATACACGCGTTTTTATCTAGCCAGGGCCAATAAGGATTTCAATGACAACGCCAAAGCCAAGTACACGTCGCTTCCGGTCTCAGGACTGGTTTGACAACCCCGACCATTTAGACATGACCGCCCTCTACCTCGAGCGTTTCATGAACTATGGAACGACGCCAGAAGAGCTGCGTTCAGGCAAGCCGATTATCGGTATTGCACAAACAGGGAGCGATATCTCTCCTTGTAACCGTATCCATGTAGATCTGGTACGTCGTATCCGTGACGGCATCCGTGATGCAGGCGGCATTCCGATCGAGTTTCCCACACATCCCATTTTCGAGAACTGCAAACGTCCCACAGCAGCGCTTGACAGCAACCTCGCGTACTTGAGCTTGGTGGAAGTGCTCTTTGGCTACCCGATCGATGCAGTTGTACTGACAACCGGTTGCGACAAAACCACTCCTGCTGCATTAATGGCAGCAAGTACTGTCGATATTCCGGCCATCGTCCTGTCTGGCGGCCCGATGCTGGATGGTTGGCATGAAGGCAAACTGGCAGGTTCCGGCATGGTCATCTGGCAAGGCCGGCGTAAACTCGCTGCCGGTGAAATCGATGAAGAAGAATTTTTCGACATGGCACTCGATTCTGCCCCTTCTCTGGGGCACTGCAATACCATGGGCACCGCATCGACAATGAATGCGATGGCAGAAGCACTCGGCATGTCGTTGACTGGCTGCGCCGCCATTCCGGCTCCTTACAGAGAACGTGGCCAGATGGCTTACCGCACAGGACGACGCATCGTTGAGATGGCACATGAAGATCTGCGCCCGTCGAAGATCATGACAAGACAAGCATTCTTGAATGCCATCAAGGTCAACTCGGCATTGGGCGGCTCGACCAATGCACAACCCCATTTGACCGCCATGGCACGTCATGCCGGTGTGACACTGGAAGCATCAGACTGGACTGAACATGGCTACCACATTCCCCTCTTGGCTAATGTACAACCTGCAGGTGCCTATCTGGGTGAGCGTTTCCACCGTGCCGGTGGCGTACCTGCAGTCATGTACGAATTACTGCAAGCCGGTAAACTGGATGGTACATGTCTGACAGCTTCAGGTAAAACGGTTGCCGACAATCTGGTCAACCGCGAAAGTCGTGACCGTGAAGTGATTAAATCATTTGATGCACCGTTAAAAGAAAATGCGGGCTTTGTCGTATTAAAGGGCAATCTGTTTGATTTCGCGATCATGAAAACCAGTGTGATTTCAACAGAATTCCGCCAACGTTATCTGTCCCGTGCAGGCGACTTGAATGCATTTGAAGGTCGCGCGATTGTGTTTGAAGGCTCGGAAGACTACCATGCGCGTATTAATGATCCTGCATTACACATCGATGAAACCTGCATTCTGGTGATTCGTGGTGCAGGTCCTTTAGGCTGGCCAGGTGCTGCCGAAGTTGTCAACATGCAACCGCCTGATCATCTGTTAAAACGCGGCATCACCAGCTTGCCGACAATTGGTGATGGTCGCCAGTCCGGGACCTCGGACAGTCCGTCGATTCTGCATGCGTCACCGGAAAGTGCTGCAGGCGGTGGTCTTGCTTACCTGAAAACCAACGACATTGTGCGTGTGGATATCGACAAAGGGACATGCAATGTGCTGGTGTCCGACGAAGTATGGCAGGCACGCAAGCAAACAATCACACCGCATCAAGTGCCTAGCCAGACACCATGGCAAACCATCTACAGACAAACTGTCGGTCAACTGTCTGAAGGTGCCGTCATCGAAGAGGCCTTGGCATTCCGGGGTATCGCCAAAACACTGCCACGGCACAATCACTAAGACAAAACGCCCAATATCGTTGGTATTGGTCAACATACCAACGATATTGATGCAAGCCAGTTACATTGCACAACAAAACAGTAAAAAAAATCATTGTGCGAGAGGGAAACCTACAACTATCATATACGTATATCTCTTTTTTGCACTGGTATGCCTGTTATGTCTTTGTTATCCCGTTTTCCGCGTGTAGCTACCATCGCCCCGCTTTTGTTTTTTACGCTCACAACCGCATGGGCTGCCTACAATATCTGGACGAGTGAATACACACTGACCCAAGCCGAATTGCTAGAGACCTTAACCAAGCAATTCCCGCGTAATGTCAATTACAAAGGTGTATTCAAAGTCTCGGTTGCCAATCCGCAGTTAACATTGGACGAGACACAAAACCGTATTACCACCATTGTCGACACCAACATTTCCAGTGACTTGTTTCTGCCCAAAGCGATTACCGGCAAAGTCGCCTTGAATAGTGGCGTGAAATATGATGCGCAAACACGCTCTTTACGTCTTGATCAGCCTGTCGTCAACAAGGTCGATGTCGACGGCAACTCCGAACAAAGCAATCAGGAAATTGCCGGCGTCACCAATGCCGTTGTACGCGAGTTGTTAAACAACTATCCAATCTACACCTTTACGACCGAGCAGCTTGAATTAAAAGGCCAGCGCTTTGAACCCGGTGAAATCACAATCGGTCAACATGATATTAAAGTGCAAATAGTCCAGAAATAAACAGTTAAGCTGCAGCTTCTGTCCCTGCATCTGTCAGGGCTGTTTTGGCATGCGCGCCACAGCGGTGGCAGAATTTGGCAAACGCGCTTTTACGTGACTGGCAACTGGAACAATGATCAAACAGGCTGATACCGCAGTGTGGACAAAAGTCGATTTCCGGATCGTTTAACGCCAC
>JAATFN010000114.1 GCA_015655165.1 Betaproteobacteria bacterium
CCTCTTGCAAAAAGATACCCAGACTAATCAATGCATAGATCAACGCCACACCAATCAATAATAAAACCGGCAAGAGAAATAATCCCGATACCGTATACAACGTAGCTTCAATGTGCGAGAGTCCTGTCATCATAGTTCCTGTTTTTGGGTTACGGCCAAGCGACGTAACGTATGGTTATGCCATGTTTGCCAGACTGCTCCTAAAAGCAACAGCAACAACATGATTAAAAGCGCCCAACGGTGTTCGGCAACCTCTTCTTGTGTGTTCTCTTGTACCTGCACTTGCTCCAATACCTGTCCTTGCACCGTCTGCTGTGTAGACGGTGCATTGTCAGCTACAGGTGTATCAGGCACTTGTGCTGGTGCCGGCATTGGCGCAGTTGCCACCACAGGTGCGGCAGGTGACGCGGCCTCAGCAGGTGCCGGCCCTGACTGCATACCAAAGCCTGCTGCCAGATCATTGATAAAGGCACGTGTCAACGGTTCACCGACAGTAACATCGTGTTCGGCTTCCAAAGCCTGCCAACGTTTGACCAGTGCACGTTTGGTCTCGTCCGATGCATCCCAGTATTGTTTACGGATCGCTTCAGCCATACGTTCCAATACCTGCCCTTGTGCTGTCGGATTATGTGCTTCGAACCACTTGTTCACGCCAAGATTGCGTGTATCAGTGACATACGTATCAAACATTGCCTGCCATTGATCATCACGTACCGTACTCGGGTCTGACACCTGCCACCCAAAAAGATTGTTGGTCACATTCAATACTTGCAAGGTCCCTGCATAGCCTTGTTCCTGCATGCCTTGTATCCATTGCGGATTCAGGTAGCGTACACGCATCTCGTCTGATAAAAATTTGGCCAGACTGGTCGTTTTTGTATCGGTTGTCCGTAAGTCCGAAATAAATAACGATGGCGCTTTACCGTCAAGATGGCGAACCGCCAACGATAATCCACCTAAAAACTCGAATGGATGATCGGTTGATAACACGCCATGCACATTCGATGAACGCGACATCACTGCCGCTTGTACGCCTTTGAGTTGCTCGGCAAACAGATTGGTTTGCTCCAGACGCTCTCCCCATCCATGACTGCCATAAGCATATTGTGTACTGCCCAAAAACTGTTCTGCCAATACCCCATCGTCATCCCATTTGGTTGACTGTTGTGTCATCCCGGGTAAACCTGTGCCATAAGCACCTGGCGCATTACTAAAAATACGGTAATTGGCAACACGTGCAGCTTCAGTAGCGCTCACACCTTTTGTCTGCAACAGTGCGGCAATGCGCTGACTATTGGCGGTGAGCGCATTGTCCTTGTCGTCAAGCAAGGCAATACGTTCGATCGCATCCGCCAACAAGCGCATAAAGTTGTCAAACTGGTCGCGATACACACTGGTGACTTGCACGACAACATCGACTCTGGGGCGACCAAGTTCCTTGGCCGGAATAATATCCAGACCGATCAATCGTGCACCTTTGTCCCAGACAGGTCGCAATCCCAATGCATGCAACACTTGCGACTCGGTCACACCAAGGTGACGGATCGCCTCTGAAGACCATAAACTAAATGCCAGTTTCTTTGGATAGGCGCCGCCATGTTCGGCACGAAATGCCAACACCAGTTGCTCATAGGCTTTGCCGCCAGCAACATAGGACGCTTGCGCCGGAATCTTGTCCGGCTCGAATGCATACAAATTACGACCACTCTCAACATCCGGGTTACGAACCGGGTCCCCTCCCGAACCGGGTGCAACAAAGCGCCCGGCAAGTGCTGCCAATAGGGCCTCGTTCTCATGTGTGTCGGCAAGTTTCTGATCAAGAGACCTGGCCTGTGTTAAAAACGCACGCACCGGCTCCGGAAAGTTTGATAATGCTTCACCTTGCCGCAAATAACGGGTTAACACCTGATACGGTACTGTCTGCTGCAGTTGACTGAAATCACCGGCAAACAATTCATTGGCATCAACACCCAACGCATCATAAAAAGGTTGTCCGAGTTGTTGCATTACCGTGCTTAGCCGGTGTGCGTCAGCGGCAGCCTCTCCAAATGTATGTAACCCCAATTGCATCGCAACCCGTGCCAATTCATGCATATGGTCATGCAACTGTTGCAAGAATCGCTCGAAATCCTTGCTGACTGCATCTCTTGTCCATCCAAGATCGGCATGCATATTGGCAGCAATTGCCGCATCAATAATCTGTGTTTGGCTATAGTCTTTGGCCGCGCCATCATCCAATTGCATATATTCATGAATCAAATGATGCAAGTCACGCAACTGGTCATACAAACCGGCAGGCGCAAACGGTGGTGTCTGATGACTGATTGTCACTGCCCTGCCACGGCGTTTGGCCTGAATCGCTTCACCGACATTGTCCTGGATATACGGATAAAACACCGGCAAATTACCGGCTGCTAAAAACGGATAATCCATTGCCGCCAAACCCCGATCCTTGCCTGGCAACCACTCTTGTGTGCCATGTGTACCAAGATGAATCAAGGCATTGGCGGCATACTGCTGCTGCAAATACAGGTAAGACGCCAGATATAAATGATCCGGTGCAATATGGGTGTCATGATAATGCGCTGCCGCCTTGTCGGATCTCGGCATTTGCGGCATCACCAGCAAATGACCTATCTGCCAGCGTGGAATCACGAAGTAACGCTCTCCGTCGATATTGCGTACCGCCCAGTGACGACCAGGTAATCCCCAATGTGCAATCTCGTCCTGATGGCGTTGGGGAAGTGTTGCCAGCCATGCCTCATAGTCTTTGACAGGAAACAATGCCGCCAGGTCGTCATGCAACAGGTCGCTTAACGACACCGTACCGTATAAAGCACCCAGCAACCGCTGGCCTGTACGAATGACTGTTTGCTCGTCTACCGGGGTCACCTTGTAGCCGGCTTGAGACAGTGCGGTAGTAATCGATACGATACTGCGTGGCACATTCATGTTTGAGGCGGCCAGATTTTTTTCACCTAAGGGATAATTCCAGAACATCAATGCGAGTTTTTTGTCGGCGGGTGGTGTATGACGCAACTGCGCGAGTGTCTTCACTTTACCGATTAATACATTCACCTGTTCAGGCAGCAAGGTCTCCACATCCCGGTCTTGTGCCGACAGGACAATCGGGTCACTCATTCCCCATCCTTCAGGTACCGCAAGAAATACCGCAGTTGAACGTGAACCAATACCGCTGGTCGCACCTGCCCAGTCACCAACAACACCTTCTCTAAAACGCGTGGTCTGAATGACCGGGATATCGAGCTTTAAAAAGTCGGCACTACGGGCTGCACCGTTTTGCATATGGGTGAGATTAACCAACACATCGACTTTTTCTGTGCCCAATACACCAGGCAAACCTGCAGGGTCACTTCCGTCAAACCAGAAGACAACAGGTGTCAATCCTGCCGCTTCAGTACGCGCAATCAACGTATCCAACTGCGCTGTGGCCATATCAGTGACAGCACCCTGATACGTCACAAACCCGACAGTACCTTGAGAGACGATACCTTGTTCACGTAAATGCTGCCGCTCCCAATCAAGATAGGTATCTAGCGTAGTAAATACAACAGGTGCTCCTGGATGATAAAAACCGGTTGCAGACACTTTGTCTACTGTTGGCAGCACATCCAGTGGCACATTATTTATCCAGGCATTCAAGACAGTAAAAAAATGCGTGAAATTGTGTTTACCACCTGTGCCATAGTAGCGGCTCAACGGTCCTGCAACGTGTGGTGCGATCCCTGTAAACACCGGTGGCCCACCACCAATAGATAGCGCGGGAACCGTGTTGTGCGTTAACAACTTTTCCAGAAATGTTGCCATCATCGCACGGTCACCTGGACGCGGGGTATCGAGCACGATTAACTGTGCATCTGC
>JAATFN010000215.1 GCA_015655165.1 Betaproteobacteria bacterium
GCGTCGCGGCAGTCGTGATGGAAGACAAGACCTTCCCCAAAGATACCAGCTTGCGTGCGAATGGCCGTCAGGAACTGGTGCGTATTGAAGAGTTCCAGGGCAAAGTGGCAGCAGCAGTCGATGCACGCACCGATCAGGATTTTGTCATCATAGCGAGGGGGGAAGCCTTGATCGCAGGACAAGGGCAAGAAGAAGCAATCCGTCGTGCCCACGCGTATGTGGAGGCTGGTGCAGATGCGATCCTGATTCATTCGAAGCAAAAGACACCCGATGAAATCCTTGCATTCATCCACGCATGGTCGGCAAAGGTACCGTCGGTGCTGGTGCCCACAGCATATCCGCAGTTGACGGAAGCAGATATTTCCGCGCTGGTAAAGGTCGGCATTGTGATCTACGGCAATCACGCCATTCGGGCGGCTACCGGCGCCATGCGAAAGGTATTTGAACAAATCCGCAGAGATGGCGGCATTGCCAATGTCGATAAAGAGCTTCCCGCCGTTGCCGACATCATCGATCTTCAGGCAGACAAGCATATGCGCGAGCTGGAAACCAGATTTTTACGTTGATATCGGTTATGTAAGGTGGACATATAAAGATAGTGGTACGGCCCCAAAGTGAGATATACTGTATGCATGTACAGTATTTATAAAATGGCCGATTTCCCGGTACCTATTGCTGCCACGGATCTGGTTCTCCCGCAGTTCAAGGCAGCCGTGCATGCGGGCTTTCCCAGTCCGGCAGCAGACTATGCCCACAAGCGGGTGGATTTGAATGACTATTTGTTGCGTAATCGCGAGGCGTCGTTTTTGTTTAAAGTGCGTGGTGAGTCGATGACCGGAGTCGGTATCTATGATGGTGATACCTTAATTGTCGACAGGTCGATGACACCGGTACATAACCACATCGTGTTAGCCATTATTGATGGGGCTTTTACGATCAAACGGCTATATATGCGTGATGGTGTGACTAAACTTGTCGCAGAAAACCCCGCTTTCGCACCGATTTGTCTCACCGATGGTCAGGAGTTACGTGTCTGGGGTGTGGCAACGTTCAATCTTGGTCATCTTTTACGCCGGTAGATACAGTAATGACGCGCAGTATCGCTTTAATTGACTGCAATAATTTCTATGTCTCGTGCGAGCGGGTATTCCGTCCCGATATGGCCGGGTGGCCTGTTGTTGTGTTGAGTAACAACGACGGGTGTGTGATTTCCAGAAGTAATGAAGCCAAAGCGCTGGGTGTCCACATGGGAGAACCGTGGTTCAAGTTGCGCAGTTTTGCAGAACAACATCATGTCGAGGTATTTTCCAGCAACTATGCCTTATATGCCGATATGTCCAACCGTGTGATGTCGGTGTTGTCGGGATTTTCTCCTCTGCAGGAGATATACAGTATCGATGAGTGTTTTCTGGATCTCACAGGAATGCATGATATTGGCAATACAGGTTTTGCGATTCGCCAACGCATCTGGGACTGGTTAAGTATGCCAGTGTGTGTGGGTATTGCATCGTCGAAGACGCTGGCTAAACTGGCCAACCATGTTGCCAAGAAACATCCTAAAAGCCGCGGGGTGTTTGATTTCAATGCTTTAAACGACAAGCAATTGGCCAGTGTACTCTCGCATATCGATGTGCGTGAAGTGTGGGGAATTGGCAGAAATCTGACGGTTAGTCTTAACGGTATGGGGATTGATTGTGTCCAGCAGTTAAAAGATGCGGATATCACCATGATGCGTCGTAAATTCGGTGTTGTTATGGAAAAAACGGTCCGTGAATTACGCGGGGAGGCTTGTCTTGATCTGGATGACATCGCGCAACCACGGCAGCAGATTGTATCGTCCCGCTCGTTTGGCAATACTGTGACGGCTTTGGAAGATCTGGAAGATGCGGTGACACATTTTGTGTCGACGGCTGCCTATAAATTACGCGAACAACAATCTGTCGCAGGCATGCTGATGGTCTATGCAAGAACCGACCGGTTTAGTCATAAAAAACAATACATGCCGTCAATTTCACTACCGCTTGTTTATCCGAGTGCCAACACGATGACTTTGGTTGCGTTAGCCAAAGCAGGTGTACAACAAATCTACCAGGCCGGGTATGCCTATAAGAAAGCAGGCGTTATTTTGGGTGATATATCGGCGCAAGGCATCACTCAAAAAGATCTGTTTTTTGATCACACCGCAACGGATAAACTGATGGAAACGCTAGACAGCCTGAATATGCGTTACGGGCGCAATATGATTCGCGTGAGTGGGACGACCAAAGAACGCAAGTGGGCAATGCGCCAGGAACACAAGTCGCAAGACTATACAACTTCCTGGTCCGGGTTGCCGGAGTGTCGGTAAATCGGCAATTCAAGAATTTTCCGGGATGTATTTTAAGAATGCTCTGGCAGTGTGATGTATGTGTGATGCGTATGATCTGACGCTTTACTTCACATATGTCTATCGATGCGGCGTTTTATTTTCGGGTTTGTTGCCGGTATCGGTTATTTGCAGACATGTGCGATATTACCTTCCTTTTTTCTGTGCAGTGCAATGTGCCTGAGTGCGGGTATAGCTGCATGGCTGGGTTTTCTCTGTCGTAGGGTGCAGCATTCCCGTGTCCGTCTCATGACGACGGGATGCTGGCTAGTTACAGGCGTGCTAACAGGCATTGTGTGGGCAAGTGGGATAGCAGCGGTGTCTCTTGCTGACAGTTTGGACAAAGCGCTGGAAGGGCGCGATATGACGGTTATCGGTGTGGTGGACAGTTTACCGGACCGGTTTGCAACCGGAACCAGATTTGTGTTGCGTATCGAGCGGGTATTGCAAGCGCCTTGTTGTCTACGACATATACCGACGCGGATCAATTTGTCGTGGTACACGGGATTGGCATTCGCTCAGCGCGCGCGCCCCGAGCCCAGTCAGACTGTACCGATATTGCAGCCAGGCGAGCGCTGGCAATTGACAGTCAGATTAAAGCGGCCGCACAGCAATGCTAATCCGATGGGGTTTGATGCAGAGTTGCGGGCATTAGAGCAAGGTATTCGTGCAATAGGGTATGTGAGAGGCGATACTAGAAGCGACATCAAGAATGTGCGCCTCGCATCGTTTGTTGTCACCCCACACAATATGATTGGTCGCCTGCGTGCTGTATTGCGTGACCGTATTCATGCCGCGTTGCCTGGAAAATCCTATGCTGGTGTGATTGCCGCATTGGTTGTCGGCGATCAGAAGGCGATCACACCACAAAGCTGGGATGTGTTCAGAAAAACCGGTATCAGTCATCTGGTTGCTATTTCCGGTTTGCACATCACGTTGGTTGCTGGCACATTGGCAAGCTTGTTTGGAGCACTGTGGCGTCGGTCATGGTTTACAAAAGCACAGTTGCCATTACTGTTGCCGGTAAAAAAGGCCAGTGTTCTGGCCGCTGTCATTGCGGCATGGGGGTATGTACTACTGGCAGGCTTTGGTGTACCGGCACAACGTGCACTGTATATGCTGATGGTAATCGGTTGTGCGAAATGGTATGCCAGATTGACTCCCGTGTCCTATGTCTTGTTGCTGGCCTTGTTTGTTGTGGTCGCATGCGATCCATGGGCAGTCTTGTCGGCAGGATTCTGGTTATCGTTTGGTGCGGTAGCGATTATCATGTATGCGTCTTCAGGCAGAAACCAACATGCAATATCCGATCGTGATGCGCACAAAGACCAGCCGCGCTACGTGCAGATAGTGTATCGTTTGTGCCGAAATATGAAAGAGGGTTCACGTACGCAATACGTCGTGACACTGGGTTTGTTGCCGTTAACAATCATATTGTTCGGGCAGTATTCCTTGATTGGCCCGATTGCCAATGCCGTTGCTATTCCTGTTGTGACCTTGGTTGTTGCACCTTTATCGTTAATCGGTTGCATTTTACCGCAGCCGTTGTCGACATTATTATTGTTGGCAGCGCATAGTGCGCTGGCATGGCTGTCGCTGCTGTTGCAGTGGTTAAGTGATTTGCCGTTTGCAGTATGGACAACACCAATACCACACTGGTGGATGTTTATCTTTGCATCGGTGGGTATGCTGTTGCTGCTGGCACCTAAAGGCTGGCCATTGCGCTGGCTGGGATGCTTTGGGTGGCTGCCACTCCTATTGAATACTGCGACTTCACCGAAAGACCATGCTGTGTGGTTAACTGCATTTGATGTCGGCCAAGGCATGTCGTTGTTGATAGAAACTGCGCATCACCGTCTCCTCTATGATACCGGCCCGTCCTATTCCGAAGACATGGATACCGGAAAACGTATTGTGCTGCCTTATCTGGCCGCGCGCGGTATTGATGCTCTGGACACACTGGTGGTGTCACATAGTGATGATGACCATGCCGGTGGTGCGTTGTCTGTGATGAACGGTGTCAGTGTTCGACAAGTGATGTCTTCACTCGGTCAACATCATGCAATTGTTCGTGCGGCCAGATCACATCAACACTGCGAGCGCGGACAACACTGGATGTGGGATGGTGTGCAGTTCATGTTTTTGCATCCGACAGATGCCGTCTACCGGAATCCCAAAATCAAACCGAATGGACGTAGTTGTGTGTTGCGTATTACGGCAGGCAATAGAGCGATCTTGTTGGCAGGAGACATTGAAGCACCCCAGGAAAAAGCCCTTGTTTCAAGAGAGTACCCGCAAGATTTACATGCGGATATCCTTCTGGTGCCACATCATGGTAGCGGTACGTCGTCGACCGAGGTATTTCTAAGTACGGTACACCCATCGATTGCCTTATTTCAGATGGGGTATTTGAACCGGTTTCATCACCCCAAACCGGTTGTGTGGGAACGTTATGCCGAGTATGGCGTGATGCGTTTACGTAGTGACACCGATGGTGCGGTCAGTATTGCCATTGGTGCCAATGGGCATATTGACGTCGCACCTTATCGTACAACCCATGCAAGGTATTGGTATGGACGTTAATGTAAAAAGACAAAGGCCAGTCGCCCGGAACTGTATGGGTGTGCGGCCATCGGAGGCGAACCGGGGTTATAAAATGTGCGGTTAGACTGTCCGTTTGAAAGCACGTAAGAAAGTGATCACGGCCAACTCCACCCATTGATCAACTTGGGCTGCGGAGGGTGTCGCATCAGGATGGGTCAGACACTGCATTTGTGCTTCGCCACGCACGAGACTAAAAAACAGGGTCGCTGCAGCATCGAGTCCGACGGTGGTCACATCCACCTCGCCAGCTTGAACTGCGTTGGCTAGTTGTTCGGCCAGCATCGAGGCAATGACATGCGGACCGGCCAGATAAAAAGTGCGTGCCAGTTCCGGAAATCTTGGTGCCTCTCCAATGACTACCCGATACAACGCCAATCCTGACGGAGACAGGAGTATGTTGAGATAGGCATGCCCATGTGCTGCAAGCGTCTTGCGCAGACCACCTGGCTGGAACTGGATGCCGCGAAGTGTCTGCGCAAACGCTGTGCATTCAGCATGGATGACGGCGATGAACAGTATTTCCTTGTTTGCATAGTGCGCATACACTGTCGATTTCGAGACACCCGCTTCACGCTGAATCATGTCGGTTGTCGCTGCACTGAAGCCGTGTTTAAGAAAAACAGTTGTTGCTGCCTGCAGCACACGTAATGCTTTTTCATTCGAACAGTCCGGCATTGTCTCTGCCAGACATGCTGAGGTAATCGGAGTCGGTTTCATGGTTGTACCGTTCGGTTTAAATGTAAGGTAATTTTAACAGAGTCTGCTTATATCCATTTTGCCAGTATTGGATTAATTATAATAAATATAGCGGACTCGTCAGCATTTAAAAATTAGCTATGATACAGTACCGATCGGTATTAAATATTTTAATTGGTGTTCTTCTATATCGATCTAAGTTCAATTTTCGTGTGCTTACCCGAATGTTTGTGTATAGGGATGCTGGTGCGGCTTGATATTGATACCAACAGTAAAAAGGAGAGTAATACATGAATACATATCGCACAGAAGAAGCATCGCCTGAGTCGTCTAAAGTGCCACAGCGTGTGCGTCACGCCTTACGTTTTCGTCAGTTGCAAGTCGTTGCCGTCGAGCGCATTGCACCGCATTTTGTTCGGGTGGTGTTTGGTGGTCAGGACCTTGATGGCTTCACCAGTCCAGGATTTGATGACCATGTGAAGCTCATTTTTCCAGATCCGCAGACCGGAGAAATCAATACGCCGCAATTGGGACCCAATGGGCCGGTGTGGACCGGTAGTGCCCGACCTGTGATGCGCGACTATACGCCGCGACTATACGATAGCAAGGCACAAACACTGGCCATTGATTTTGCATTGCATGAGTCTGGACCTGCGACTGCCTGGGCCGAGAACGCAAAGCCAGGTGACTGGCTTGGTATTGGTGGGCCACGAGGATCGTTTATTGTTACTACCGATTTTGATTGGCATTTGCTCGTCGGAGATGAAACTGCATTACCCGCGATTTCTCGCCGTTTAGAAGAATTGCCGGCAACCACGCGCGCGATTGTTGTGATCGAGGTCGATAGTGCAGTCGACGAAATACCACTGGCTTCAAAGGCAAAGCTGGAAGTGCATTGGTGCCACCGGGCTGGTGCTTTGCCTGGTACGACAGCTGTTTTACATGATACGTTGGCAGGATTGTCTTGGCCAACCGGTGATGGCTACGCTTGGGTTGCCTGTGAGACAAATGCCGCACGTACAGTGCGCAC
>JAATFN010000227.1 GCA_015655165.1 Betaproteobacteria bacterium
TGCATGACAAGATCAAGAAATGCTTGCTGACGATCACTATCGAGTGCGGATGTCGGTTCGTCGGCCATGATGATTTCGGGTTGCCCGATCAAGGCACGTGCTGCAGCAACACGTTGTTGCTGGCCGATGGATAGTTCCGTGACAGGGCTGGACCATAATGCAGGTGCCAGATCAAGTTGGCGCAACAAGCTTTCACAGACTGTTTGCAGTGTTTGCCCACCAGATGTTGCGCGGTGTTTGCGTACGTTGGAAAAACGACAGGGCAGTAGTACATTGTCGATAATCGAGAGGTATGGGATCAGATTGAATTGCTGGAAGATAAAGCCGATATGGTCGGCGCGAAACGCATCCCGATGCGATGCAGGCAGATCCGACAGCGATGTGCCAAGCAAATCGATCTGACCACTTTGTGGCGTGATGATGCCGGCAATAAGTCCCAGTAAGGTACTTTTACCGCAACCACTGGGGCCACTGATAAAAAGATGTTCTTCGGGTAAAACATCCATCGCATCGATTTGCAGGGTCGGATCGGTACGACCCTGCCAGGTAAACCTGACATTGTGAAGTGCGATGGCAGCATCGGTTAAGTGCATACAGTTTATTTGAGTTCGATTCGGGTAGATGTGGCATTTAATGTTGCTGCCGATTGGCGCGTCGGGGTGACAACCTGTACATCGAGTTGGTTGATACCTTGAAATGCCGTTAATAATGGTACATCAATGTAGTGCAATTGTTGTATGTTGGCACAGGTAAAGATGAATGTTCCTTCCAGATCGGCATGCACATCACCTTCGCTGTGCTTGTGGTTGTGTCCTTGATCGTGCTGATGTTCATGCGCATGGGCATGTTGTTTGCCGGATGGTGATGACTCCCCGAGAAGTTCGCCGGATAGATTGTCGGCGTCCAGCTTGACACTGGTCAGTTCGCAGCGGGCTGCGGCTGTTGGGATGAAAGCGGTGTTCACCTTGCGCAGATGCGCAGACATGTCACGTACGGTCTGACGGTCTTTATCGGTTTTTGGGGGGTGTTCGAATCCGATCAGATTGGCCAACGGAGTATGCACATGCAGCGTGATTTGCTGGTTGTCGACAACGACATCCATATTGGCAACACCATGGACATGGGCATCTAGCGCCAAGGCAGGAAGGGAAAATGATACAGATAGCGCCAAAGCGGCCAATCGTGCGTTATGTATCGAGATAGTCATGGTATTGGCATCCTAAAAAATAATGGGGAAACGTGACATATTGCAACCTGGTTGCAATATAATGATGCTTTTGCAATTTTGTTGCAATACTGGTGATGGAATTGTTGTGCGAAGATTATTGAAAAAACTGCAGCATTACCCTGTGCTCGCGTATGCCTGGTGGGTACGCGTGTTGTGTGTGCTGCCCTTTTGTATCGTGTTGTGGCTGGGTGTGTCTTGGGCATTGTCCGGGAGCATGCAATGACTGCGGCTATTTCACTTGAGAACCTGACGGTATCATACCGGCGACATCCGGCACTGCATCATGTGAACGGTTGTTTTGAAGAAGGTTCCCTAACCGCGGTTGTCGGTCCGAATGGAGCAGGTAAAAGTACGCTCTTGAAAAGTATTTTAGGATTGATCCACTGTGACAGCGGTCACATCACAACACATGCCACCGTACGGAAAATCGCTTATCTACCGCAACAGGCAGAGATTGACTGCAGCTTTCCGATTACCGTGCTTGATTGTGTCCTGATTGGTTACTGGAAAGAGAAAGGCCTTTTGCGGGGCATGTCCAAAGACATGATCGCCAAAGCGGGTGAAGCATTGGCCGCAGTCGGTTTGACAGGATTTAGCGATCGTGCGTTGTCGACCTTGTCGGCCGGTCAGTTTCAGCGTGTTTTATTTGCGCGCATTTTATTGCAGGATGCCGACGTCATTTTGCTCGATGAACCATTTAATGCAATCGATGCGAGAACGACCAACGATTTGTTGATGATTATTCGTGTATGGCATCAGGAAGGTCGTACAGTGATTGCGGTATTACACGATTATGAACAAGTGCGCCGCATGTTTCCCCAGTCGTTGTTGCTGGCAAGAGATGTCGTTGCCTGGGGAAATACGAACGATGTACTGTGTGAAGAGAATCTGATACGTGCACGTGCGATGGCTGAAGCCATTGACGACTATGCGCCTGTTTGTACCGTTGATGGTCAAGAGGAAGAGCACTCATGACCATATTCCACGATATCTATCAACTGGCTGTCGCGCCATTTGAAGAGTTCGCATTTATGCGACGAGCTCTGGTTGCCACGCTCGCATTGGCATTAAGTAGCGCCCCACTGGGGGTGATGTTGACTTTGCGCAGAATGAGCTTGTTTGGTGAGGCATTAAGTCATGCCGTGTTACCCGGTGTTGCGATCGGCTTTATCTTTTTCGGATTGTCGTTACCGGCATTAAGCCTGGGCGGATTTATCGCCGGGATTATTGTTGTTGTTGTCTCCGGGTTAATCAGCCGTTATACCCAGCTAAAAGAAGATGCAAGTCTGGCGGCGGTTTATCTGGTCGCACTGGCACTTGGTGTCATTCTGATTTCAGGGCATGGTACACAACTTGATTTGTTGCACATCCTGTTTGGCA
>JAATFN010000061.1 GCA_015655165.1 Betaproteobacteria bacterium
AGTCGGATATGTCAGGATCAATGCCCAACGTGTATCGAACAGGCCAAGATTAAACACGATGGTTGCCAACGGAATAAACAGGATGGACGGTGGGACCAGATAAGCCATAAAAATACCCAGGCCAACCTGTTTTGCTCCCTGAAACCGCAAACGCTCGATTGCATACGCCGCCAAGACACTGGCAGCCAAAGAGGCGAATGTGGCGACAGTCGAGACAATGACGGTATTGAGCAACCATGCCGGATATTGGGTATCGAACAATAGCTTTTTAAAGTGGGCCAATGTCGGTGCGACGATCCAGAACGGATTGTGACCTGACTGGTTTAACAATTCGTTATCCGGTTTGAATGCGGTAATACCCATCCAGTAAAAAGGAAACAGCAGGATAAAAACAAAGATGGCAATCGGAATATAGACCGTCACCCAACGACGTGGCAGTGACTCCAAAAATTCCATACCTTGTGTTTCTTGTTGATCTTTCTGTTTACTCATTTGTCCCCTCCTTGCTGCCAGCCGCGACGTTGCAAGCCGAAATATGAAAACATGATTGCCGCTAACAAAAATGGAATCATGTAGGTTGCCAATGCGGCACCTTCACCGAGTGATCCACCAGGAATGGCGCGTTGGAAGGACATGGTTGCCATCAAGTGTGTCGCATTTAACGGGCCACCACGAGTCAATACATAGATCAACTGGAAGTCTGTAAATGTAAACAGTACAGAAAATGTCATGACCACGGCAATAATCGGCGTTAACAAAGGCAAGGTAATGTGACGGAACTGCTGCCATGGTTTGGCACCATCAATGGCTGCTGCTTCATACAATGACGGTGAAATTGTTTGCAAACCTGCCAATAGCGAGATCGCAACAAACGGAATGCCACGCCATACGTTCGCCAACATCGTGGAAATACGTGCATTCCATGGATCCCCCAGAAAGTTGATATACGTGTCAATGATTCCGAGTTTGACCAGCACCCAGCTAATGACCGAGAACTGGGAGTCATAGAGCCACCAGAAAGCCAAGGCAGACAGTGCGGTTGGCACGATCCAGGGTAGCAGTACAACAGAGCGGAAAAAAGTTTTAAATGGCAGGTTCTTGTTTAATAAAATTGCCAGCCACAGTCCTAAAATGAATTTCAGGATACTGGCTGAAATGGTGTAGAACAAGGTATTAAACAACGATAGTCTGGCATAGGGATCGTCAAACAAATAGGCATAGTTTTCCAGCCCGATGAAATTTCCGCCGCCACCGATTTTGGTGTCGGTGAACCCGAGCCATACGCCAAGACCTAGCGGATAGGTGAGAAACACAATCAAGATTAATGCAGCTGGAAACATGAACAGATATCCAAGCGCATTACGATTGTTAAAAAAACGAGATAGCATAAGCAAGGCCTCGACTAAGTGCATCAAACCGAACAACGTCTACCGGTTCGACCTGTAATAAAATGGGTAATGCTGTGTACGGCAAGACTATGGTGTCTGCAAACTGATAGTCTTGCCTGTTCGATCAGTTAGACTTTGTAGAAACGTTTGGCACGTTGCTCCGCACGCTGGATTGCCTGATCAATCGTACGTGATCCGCTTGACGCCTCGGCAAACATATCCACCAGCACATAGTCGGCCATTGTTGCCGCCGAAGCAGGGCCTAACGGGCCATCGTGACCATGGTCCAGCATCACACCCATCGCATCCTTGTAGACCGAACCTTTCGGGTCGTTCCACACCGGATTTTTTTCATAGATGCGTAATGACTGGCTGACATAACCGATCATCGATTCCATCCATGGGTTGTATTGTTCGGGTTCCATCATGAATTGCACCAGTGCTTTGGCAGCATTTGGGTACTTGGTATGTTTGAAGATCATCATTTGCGTGACTTGATGCAATTCGGTCGGTTTGCCAGCCGGGCCAATTGGTAAACGCGCATGGAATGTATCTTCTCCAATTGCCTGCAATTTTGGATCCGTCGAATTCTTTGCTGCGTAATACACGGAAATGCCGTTTGCAGTGACAGCTACCTGACCATCCAGATAGGCTTTATTGTTTGCAGGATCCTGCCATGACAAGGTACCTGGAATAAATTGCTCGTAAAGTTTTTTACTGTATTCCAGTGCCGCACGTGTTTCTGGCGAGTTGATGACGATGTTTCCTTGCTTGTCCACCATTTTTCCACCGTGGGACCACAACAACCAGTGTGACCAGTTATTGGCGTCACCGACGGCTTTACCCAAAGGGAACCCCATTGGTGTGCCTTTGGCTTTTAATGCAGTAGCCAGTTTCAGAAAACCGTCCGTGTCTTTGGGCATGTCGGCAAAGCCTGCTGCATTGATCTGGCTTTTGCGATAGACCAGTGCATTGGAGACTGCTCCGACAGGAATGGCAATCCAGCGACCGTCTTGTGTCCTACCATATTTTTTTGCGACGTCATAAAAACCGCCGTAACGCTTGTCCAGAGAATTGGCAACGTCGGACACATCAATCAGTTTGGTCGGGTATTGTTGTGGATCGTCAAACCAGCTCATGACAATATCGGGGCCTGTGCCGACGTTGGCGGCAACTGCAGCTTTAGGACGGATATCTTCCCAGCCTTCACTGTCGGTACGCACTGTCACGCCAGTCAGTTCCTTGAACTTGGCCATGTTGACTTCCCATTGATCCAGATCGGCTTTGATGAAGTGCTTCCAGCGCAATACGCGCAAGGTCGCACCTTTTTCAATCGGGAACTCCAGACCACCTGGTGCTGTTGGTGCTGCAAATGCACTGGGTGCCAATGTCGATGCTGCTGCAACGGATGCGCTTGTCACTAAAAAATCACGTCTGTTAAGTTTGCTCATGTCTCCTACTCCTTCTATTAAAGTATGGATGAGGGGTAAACGCTATTGGTGCGTTCTTACCTCTTTTTAGTGCTGGACTACAGGGTGCTGCGTGAAACGGATACTGTCTCCGGCAGGAATGGTGTATCTGGATAATGTCTCGCCGGATTTTGCATCGAATAGATGTGTGTTGGCGTGATCCGGTATCAGCGTAATCATGTCTGTCGCACCGAAGTTGTGGCGTTCACGAAATATCGATGTCAGACTGACGTCGCAAAAGTGGCTATACACTTCCGTGTCGGCACCTGTCGGTTCGACTACGGTGACCTTTGTCGGGAT
>JAATFN010000337.1 GCA_015655165.1 Betaproteobacteria bacterium
GTAGTTCGCGCTACCAGGTGTGCCACTCTTGCTGTCTTCAAAGTAGTTGCAGTGTACCGCGATAACCTTGCCGTTTTCGTCCTTGTCATAGCCTGTACATTCGACGACATACCCATAACGCAGGCGCACTTTGTTGCCAGGGAACAGGCGGAAGTAACCTTTGACAGGTTCTTCCATGAAATCTTCCTGTTCGATCCACAAGTTTTTTGTAATCGGGAACGTGCGGTGTTCGGTATCATGCAGCGAGTGTGCCGGTGGATAAACAGGTGCCGAGCAGGCGATACTTTGCCCTTCTGGGAAATTGTCGATGACCAGTTTTAACGGATGTAAAACGGCAACAGCACGCGGCGCTTTCGGATCGAGATCTTCGCGTAAGGCGCCTTCCAAAATACTATAGTCGATCCAGCTATTGTTTTTGGAAGCCCCGGTTCTGTCGGACATCAGGCGTAACGCTTCCGGTGTGTAGCCGCTACGACGTAATCCCACAATGGTTGGCATACGCGGATCATCCCAACCGTCGACGATGTGTTCATCAACCAACTGGCGTAATTTACGTTTGCTGGTGACAATATAGGTCAGGTTCAGGCGGGCGAACTCGTACTGATGCGGTAATGGGGCCTGGAAGAAACCTTCCCCACTGAGTTTTTCCAGTACCCAGTCGTAGAAAGGGCGTTGGTCTTCGAATTCCAGCGTACAAATAGAGTGTGTGATTTGTTCGATTGCGTCTTCGATTGGATGCGCGAATGCATACATCGGATAGACACACCACTTGCTGCCGGTGTTGTGATGAACAGCATGGCGAATACGATAGATGGCAGGGTCACGCAGATTGATGTTGGGACTGGCCATATTGATTTTAGCGCGTAAAATCAAGCTGCCATCAGCATGCTTGCCATCACGCATCTCTTCAAACAGACGCAATGATTCTTCCACCCCACGGTCGCGCCATGGAGAATTGATGCCGGGTTCTGTCAATGTGCCACGGTTTTCGCGCATCTGTTCTGCATTTTGTTCATCGACATAGGCAAGATTTGCGCGAATCAACGCTTGGGCACCTGCATACATGGTGTCGAAATAGTTACTGGCATAATAGAGATGTTCATGGCCTGCATCATGCTAGTCAAAGCCAAGCCACTTGACTGTATCGATAATCGTGTTGACATATTCCTGATCTTCTTTTTCAGGGTTTGTATCATCAAAGCGTAAATGGCAACGGCCACCATAGTCACGTGCCAGACCGAAATTCAAACAAATCGATTTGGCATGGCCAATATGTAAATAGCCGTTCGGTTCAGGCGGGAAACGGGTAACAACCGCAGGCAATGGCTGACCATGTTTGTCAACGCGTCCGGCATGGGTGTGGTTCTCGAGATCGTGTTCGATGATCCCGCGCAGGAAGTTTGTCGGCGGTGTCGCCGTAGCATTTGCGTTGTGTTTGGTGTCAGTGCTCATGAATGGTTTTACAATGGTTAAGTGTGTAGCGTGCTCTTAACGCCAGCAACAATAGAATATCGTATCCATTTTACCCCACGTGACGTGGTTTGATGACAGTGCAGGTGGATGTTGCACCACAAAAGTACGTTTAATATCAATCGGGCATAAAATAGGCAGATCGGTTGCCAATAGCGAGGAATCCATGTGGCCTTACCCTAAAGTTGTGGCGCACCGCGGTGGCGGTACGCTTGCACCGGAAAATACGATTGCCGCGATGCGCTGTGGCCTCAAGTACGGCTTTGCTGCTGTCGAGTTTGATGCCATGCTTGCCAAAGACGGTGTGCCGGTGTTGATGCACGATGCTTATTTCGGACGCACAATTGCTGGCGCCAATGGTGTCGCTGACAGAACATCTGCGGAATTAAATACAATGGATGCGGGTATCTGGTTTGGGGAGGACTTTGCCGGGGAGCCTGTATGTACGTTATCAGAGGCAATCACCTTTTGTAGAGACAATAGGATCTGGATGAATATCGAGATCAAGCCATCTGATGCATTAGTCGAGTTGCAGACCGGCAAGGTTGTGGCCGGAATTGTGAAAGCGGCATTTGGCGATGTGCTGCGTCATGCTGTAGTGCATCCCAATGATCTGCCTTTGTTATCCTCGTTTTCTTATGATGCATTAATGACAGCTAAAGTGGCGGCGCCAGCCATACCGAGGGGGCTGTTGGTGGATGTAGTGCCTGAGGACTGGCGTCATCGATTGGAGGCGCTGGGAGCTGTTGCCTTGCATACCAATCACCAGCATTTAACCCCGGAAGTTGCAAAAACTGTCAAACAGGCCGGGTATGGTCTCTTTTGTTATACCGTCAATGATCTGTCGCGTGCTAGAGAGATTGTCGGGTGGGGAGTCGATGGTTTTTGTACTGACAGAATCGATTTGATTGCACCTACTGCTTTTTAGGTCTGAACAATGCGATAATGCTCCTTTTCCCGGTTTACTGTTGATATATGTGTTTAGGGCCTTATGGCCTAAAGGCAGGATATTCCCGTCATTCTGGTAGGGCTGTTCGCTATGGATCACGTATAATCAGCAACCTATTTAGCACCGTTTTTTTACGTTTAACATGAAATCAGCCGACATTCGCGAAAAATTTCTGGAATTCTTTGAGTCTAAAGACCATACAGTTGTCCGTTCCTCGAGTCTTGTACCCGGGAACGATCCTACATTGCTCTTTACCAACTCGGGGATGGTGCAGTTTAAAGATGTATTCTTGGGCATTGAAAAACGTAACTATGTGCGGGCAACCTCTGTGCAGCGATGTCTGCGCGCCGGTGGCAAGCATAACGATCTCGAAAACGTCGGCTATACAGCCCGCCATCATACGTTTTTCGAGATGCTCGGCAACTGGTCGTTCGGCGATTATTTCAAACGTGAAGCATTAAAATGGGCTTGGGAGCTGTTAACCAAAGTCTATGGCTTGCCGGCAGATAAATTGTGGGCAACTGTCTATGAGACAGATGATGAAGCCTATGATATCTGGGTGAATGAAATCGGCATACCAAAAGAGCGTGTTGTTCGCATTGGCGACAACAAGGGAGCGCCTTATGCATCGGATAACTTCTGGCAAATGGCTGACACGGGTCCATGCGGGCCTTGTTCCGAAATTTTTTATGATCACGGCCCGGATGTCTGGGGCGGGCCTCCAGGTAGTCCGGATGCTGATGGGGACCGTTACATCGAAATCTGGAATAACGTGTTTATGCAGTTCGATCGCCAGATTGATCCGCAAACAGGTCAGGCAACATTGACACCATTGCCAGCTCCCTGCGTTGATACCGGCATGGGCTTGGAGCGTCTGGCTGCGATTTTGCAGCACGTGCATAGCAATTACGATATCGATTTGTTTCAACACCTGATCAAGGCGGCCGCACGCGAGACAAATACCACGGATCTGGCCAACAATTCTCTGAAAGTGATTGCCGACCATATTCGTGCCACCTCTTTCTTGATTGTTGATGGCGTGATTCCTGGTAATGAAGGTCGCGGTTATGTATTGCGCCGCATTATCCGTCGCGCATTGCGTCACGGTCATAAGTTGGGTCAGACACAACCGTTTTTCTTCAAGCTGGTCAAAGACCTTGTGATAGAAATGGGTGATGCGTATCCCGAGTTAAAAGAAGCTGCTCCCCGTGTCGAGCAAGTATTAAAGCAAGAAGAAGAGCGCTTTGGTGAAACGCTTGAGCATGGTATGAAAATATTGGAGGCCGCGCTTGCCAAGCATGCCAAGCATGCCAAAAAGCTTGATGGTGACACTGCATTTACCTTGTATGACACCTACGGTTTCCCGCTGGACCTGACTGCCGATATTTGTCGTGAACGTAATGTTGAGCTCGATGAGGCCGGGTTTGATGCGGCGATGGCGCGCCAAAAATCCACAGCCCGTGCAGCCGGTAAATTCAAGATGGCCACGGCTATCGAGTACAGCGGTGAAAAAACCAAGTTTGTTGGCTACACTACGTTAACGCAAACTGCCAAGGTTGTCGCGTTGTATGTCGATGGCAATGCTGTGAAAGAAATCAGTGTCGGCCAGTCTGCAATTGTTGTTTTAGATACCACACCGTTTTATGCCGAGTCTGGCGGTCAGATTGGCGACGTCGGTGTACTGCTTGGATCAGGCGTGCAATTTGCCGTTGCCGACACACAAAAAATCCAGCCAGATGTCTTTGGGCACCACGGGCGGTTAAATAGCGGTTCTTTGGCGGTGGGTGATACTGTTGATGCACAGGTTGATGCCGCACTGCGTGCACGTACAATCCGTAATCACTCGGCAACCCACTTGATGCATAAAGCGTTGCGGGAAGTGCTGGGTAGCCATGTCGCGCAAAAAGGGTCTCTGGTCGATGGCGATAAAACACGCTTTGACTTTAGTCATGATGCGCCGGTGACTGCTCAGGAAATAAGCAGGGTTGAAGACATCGTTAATGCGGAAATTTTGCACAATGTTGCCACAGAAGCCAGGATAATGGGGTTTGATGAGGCAGTCGCCGCTGGTGCGATGGCATTGTTTGGCGA
>JAATFN010000303.1 GCA_015655165.1 Betaproteobacteria bacterium
GCTTTACCGCCAGGATATAAAATCGATGCGGCAGGTGTTGCAGCCGACACTGATAGTGCGCAAGCATCGATTATGGTCAATATGCCGTTGGTCATTTTTATCATCTTTACACTGTTGATGTTGCAATTGCACAGTTTTTCCCGTGCCTTGCTGGTGTTTTTGACAGGCCCCTTGGGCGTTGCCGGTGTGGTGATGGCATTGCTGATCTTGCATCGTCCGTTTGGTTTTGTCGCCTTGCTTGGTGTCATTGCCTTGTTCGGGATGATTATCCGTAATTCGGTGATCTTGATTGACCAGATCGAGCATCATATCCAGGATGGACTGGCACCGTGGGATGCGGTGATCGAGTCTGCAGTACATCGTTTTAGACCCATTATTCTGACTGCTGCTGCAGCTGTGCTAGCGATGATTCCCTTATCGCGCTCGGTATTTTGGGGGCCGATGGCAGTGGCCATCATGGGCGGGCTGATTGTGGCAACAGGCTTGACGTTATTGTTTTTGCCTGCGGTTTACGCCACAGTTTATAAAGTGCGCAAACCGAAGTAGGGGGCAAAGTAAAAAAATGCAGACAGACAATATCAGCTTGCAGTAGAATAGCGGGCTACTATAAAAATGCCACTTGTATGTGTGTGCCGACAAGGTCAACAACAGATACAAGTTCCAGTTAGCGAGGGTGGCGAAATTGGTAGACGCACCAGGTTTAGGTCCTGACGCCAGAAATGGTGTAGGGGTTCGAGTCCCCTCCCTCGCACCAGATACATGTTCTTTTGAGACGTGTTGAAAAAATCCACTAAAGTAATTAGCTTTAGTGGATTTTTTGTTTTGAACATTTGCGCGTATAGGGCAGATACTTATTTGTTAATTCACTGCATTACACTGTCTTAAACAATAAAGCCGTTAGAGTTGGAGCGACTCCTTAAATATCGGGTATACAGGGAACGGCTTCATCTAATATTGATTTAACATATATAATGATAATCATTATTATTTGATACGTAGTGTAGTAACAGGCGTCTACTCTGTGGCACTACCTGATAAAAAATCACATCATGACAACACAACGCACACCCTTAGCAGATCAAGACAAAAAAATTGATCTGATCGAACATATCAACAATGATCATCCCGATGAAGTATTGTCTATTGCCCAGATCTATTGTTCACCACAAGCATCCACGGCATACATCGAAGATGTGTTTGAAGAAGGTTGCCTGATCAAGATAACGGCAAACGGGCAGACAGAGAGTACCTGGTTACCTTTTGTGCTGGAAGGCGACCTGGAAGAAAAAGTACTTTATCTTGCCTATGATGCCATGGTGCGACAAGGAAAATCCTTGTCCGGCAGAAAAAAGCAATACTTCAACGTTGTCGGCAAAGAATATCCGAGCGCCAATATGTTGCGGCTTGTTCTTAAAAGCCAGTCGCCTTTACCACTCGATACACCGGGATATGCATGGATGTTTTCTTTAAAGGCGCTGACACAGGTACCAGTGAAAATAGTGAAACCGGTCACTAAAACATCCTTTGTAAACCAATGGTTCAATCGTTTGTTCTTATGGTGGTTACGCCGTATTTCTCCACGTCGCCGCGAAAAAATGCTGCGCGCCATGTCGAAAGGTTTACGTTACTATACCTTGCGTAAGGCACGTAAAAGCACACCGGAATTAACCCATGCCGATCTGGCCGAAGTCGATGTGTTTGTCCATGGGGATACACCTGGCGGGCTCTGGGCGCAGCAGTTGCAAGTCGGTGATATCGTGCATAGCACGTCGGAGTACCATGAACATCTTGAACATATTCATCAAGGTAATATTGTACTGATTGCAGATGAGACATCGCTGCCCACAGTCGCAGCACTGCTTGAGAATTGGCATAACCCAACTGCACCAGTCGTGATCGTCATCACCACCGATAAAGCCGATCAACACTATCTGCCTGATACCTTGTTGCCGCAAGGGGGCATGGTACATCGTTTGGTGAATCCGGACAATCCGGCACAAGACGTGATTGCGATCTTAAGTGGATGCAATGTCATTGATGCTGCATGGGGTGCATTGGAAAACAATGAAGCAAAAACAATCCGTAAATACTTAAGAGACATACGCCAGTTAAACGGTAAACTGAACCGGGTTAAAGGTTACTGGAAACAGACGTCCGGCAATCTGGATCAATCCTAACCATATCTTGTATGACACAATCTGATTTTTCCCAAAAACATCTCTCACATCTGGTGTTTGCCTTGATGTGCTTAAACGGTACAACGATTGCTGCCAGTTATAGTTTTGTTCCCGTATTGGGCCCTTTATTTAAAGCATTGAATTTGCAACCATGGCATGCAGGGCTTGGTGTTGCCTTGACCGGATTGGCCTGGGCATTGAGTGCGCCATTCTGGGGGAGGGTTGTTGATCGTAAAGGACAGAAATGGGTATTGTTAATGGCGTTACCGGCTTTTACACTGTGCATTGCCGGTACCGTACTGTATGTCCATTTCGCGTTATATCACGTTGACCTTGTATGGCTGAATTTGACGATGTTAATGATATCGCGCATTTTAATCGGTGCGATATTCGCAGCCATCCCTGTGGCTTCACTGGGATGGCTGGCACAAAGTACAACGCCTGTGCAACGTACTGCGTTGATGGCACGTTTGGCTGGTGCCGGTGCAATCGGCATGATTTTGGCACCACCCATTGCCGGTGCCCTAATGGTCAAAAGTCTGATTCTTCCATTATACCTGAGTGTATTATTACCGATTTTGGCCTGGCCTTTATTAAAGCGTCTTGCCGATCCGGAGCGTTCCGCTAAAGCACAAGTCGACGATCTGGCAGAGATCAAACTGTCTCTATCGGATACGCGGCTGCGTAGTCCCTTGGCAATCATCTTTATTCTGTTTGGTGCCGTATTGGTGTTGGATATCAACTTGAGTTTCTGGTTGATGGATCAATACCACATGGCATTGGCAGAAGCCGGACATACAACAGGATTGGCCTTATGTTGTGAGGGTGTTGCCTTGATCTGCGTGCAAACGGTGATTGCCAAACGTAAAGATACCTCACCACGCATCTATCTGCAGTGTGGGGCGTTATTGGGAATACTCGGATTTGTTGTATTGCTGGCAGCATTTTACTGGCAATGGCCAACGCCATGGATGTTGCCGGTCACCTTTTGGGTTTATATAGGTTGTACATTCATCGGGGCTGGATTGGGGATGGCTTTTCCTGCAGCGAATGCGTTTTGTGCGAATGCGGTTTCTTTCAAAGAGCAAAATGCGGCAGCAGCATTAATGACCATGGCGCAAGGCATGTCTATGGTAATTAGCCCTTTGGTTGGCGGCGTATTGTATACACTGAACCCTGTTACACCATTCATGACTGCCATAGCGGGCTTAGGGTTGATTTACCTTCTGACTGTTCGTAAAAAAGGCACATCATGAAGCATGTCGTTCGCTAACATCTTAAAAATGTCGAGGTACGTACATTGAGCCCTGTTGTTTTACACGTCACCATTCTCGCGTAAAATAACGACACTATTCCGACCGCATCCATGTTGCAATGGCCTGAACATTTGATTTTTAAAGTCGGCAACATGCTTGTTGCATAACGCAATGTAGTACGAATTACTCAGGAGTATCAGTGAAACCGGTATCTCCGTTACCTGTTCGCAATGGCTTGGCGCCCAGTTATCTCTGGTTGCCGCAAGGGCAGTGGGGCACATTGCTGACATTTCTGACACAGCATTTCAGCAACATCACACCGTCTGTCTGGGTTGACCGCATGCAAAGGCAGGAAGTCGTCAATCAACGTGGCGAGATATTGCTGCCGGATGCGCCGTTTAAGGCCGGGGAGTGTATTTTTTATTACCGCGAGGTCGACGCTGAACCGCACATTCCATTTGCTGCAACCATCCTGTTTCAGGATGAACATCTGTTAGTCGCCGACAAACCGCATTTTTTACAGGTGACGCCTACCGGTAAATATGTGCGTGAAACCTTGCTGGTGCGTTTAAAACATCAGACGGGCATTTCAGACCTGGTACCGATTCACCGTCTTGATCGCGAGACAGCGGGGGTCATTCTATTTTCTGTTAATCCTGCCACACGTGGTCTATACCAGTCATTGTTCCAACAGAAGCGGATGCATAAAACCTATGAAGCATTAGCCGGATTGAATCCCGATCTGGTGTTTCCGATGGTATACCGCAGTCGTCTGGTACGTGGAGAACAATTTTTTTTGACTGCAGAAGAAGAAGGCGAACCCAATTCAGAAACGCATATCGATTTAATTGAACACGTAGGAGACTATGCGCGTTATCGCTTGCATCCTGTATCCGGTAAAAAACACCAGTTACGTGTGCATTTGAATAGTCTTGGCATACCGATTGTGGGCGATGCATTTTATCCGGAGGCTGTTGCTGATGGTGTTCCAGATGATTTTGGCAAACCGTTGAAATTGCTTGCCAAATCGATTCGGTTTACCGACCCGATCACGGGGCACGAACGGTATTTCGAGTCGGCGTTGCGCTGTTATTAGCGATGCTTGTTAGAGAAGATGTTAACGTGGTAGCGCCGCTGTGTAGCGACGCTACCAAGGTCGAGTGTCGTCGCTCACTTAGAACTTGTAGGTCACGCCCAACATGGCGCTGCGCCGATCGCCATAGACACCGGTGCCGTAGGAACCTAAGCCTGGCATGTAGGTCTTGTCGAACAGGTTGCTAATGTTCAGTATCAGGCTCAGGTGCCGGTCGAATTCGTAGCGTGCCATCAGGCCCACCAGCGCATAGCTTGGTTGCGTCGCACGCCAGCCAGTGCCATCGGAAGTCTGGTAGTAGGTCTCGCTTTGCCAAGAAAAGGAACCACCCACCACTAGGCGGTGCCAGTCGCTCGGCAGGCGGTAGCTCGTGCTTAGCTTGACCAAGTGCTTGGGCTGGTTGGTGTTGACCGCGCTTAGTATCTCGTCGGGTTGCGGCGGGATAGTCGAGCGGCGCAGCGTGTAACCACCCGAGATGTTCCAGTCTGGCGTAATCTGGCCTGAGACTTCGGCCTCCAGCCCACGTGTGGTGATGCCGTCGATGGCACGGTAGATCTCCAGACCGGTTACGGGGTTCGAGCTCACGTACTGGCCAGCGTTTTTCTGCTTGACCTGGAACAGCGCCAAGCTGATGTTCAAGCGCCGGTCCAGCAGTTCACCCTTGATACCAATTTCTTGATTTTTACCGGTCAGCGGCGGCAACGGTTTGTCATCGCTGTCCTTGTAATAGGTCTGTGGATTGAAGATGTCGGTGTGGCTCACATAGACCGAGAATTGTCGGTTGATGTCGTAGACCAGGCCCGCGTAGGGAATAACCTTGCGGTTGACAGATAGGTTGTCGGACACGCTGTAGCTGCCGTCGAGGCCCACGGTGTCGTCGAACAGTTTGTACCAGCTCACGCGTGTACCAAGGATCATTGACAGCGAATCCGTCGGTTGCAGCCGCACGGCCGCGAATGCACCTTTCTCTGTAATGAGTGTGGTGCGGTCGTCCTCATGCACGAAGTTTGGCCGCGGTGCGTCGCCTTGCCAAGTGAAGTAGTTGTCGATAGGGTCGAAGGCACTCGAGTAGCCTGGTGCCTCACGGCGCTGGCGCGACCAGCTCAGACCGAGAGAGAGTTCGTGCTGGCGACCGAACAGCTCGAATGGGCCCGACAGGGCAGCGTTCAACGAGGGTACGGTGGCATTGGTCGGGATCTTGGCCGAGAGCACACTGATGCCTGCACCTGTCAGTGGATCGATCGAACCATAGCCCGCGGTGCCCACTTCCACGTCGCGCGACTGCTTCAGGTAGCTACCCGCAAGATCGAGTTTCCAGCCGTTGCCAAAATCGTGCTTTAGTGTGGAGAAGATGTTGGTGCTCTCGTTGTTCCAGAACGACCAGCGCGTGGCCGGGTTGAAGTTGCGGGGGAAGTGCGTCTGCGAACCGTCGTTGTAGAACAGCGGGATGTGACCGTAGCTGGCGCCTTGGGCGTGGGTCTGCATGTAGTCTACGCCCAGGCTCAGCAACGTGTGTGGTGTGAGATCCACTTCGACGATGCCGTAGAGATTGCGCGTGTCGCGTCCGTAGTAGTCGACATAGGAATTTGCGTTTTGCATCGCTGCGACCACACGACCGCGCACACTGCCGCTTTCATTAAGTGGGCCGGAGAAGTCGCCGACAGTGCGGTAACGATCATAGGAGCCTACGCTCGCCGACACACTACCGGCGAACTCTTTGGTTGGCTTCTTGCGCACCAGGTTGATTGTGGCCGAGGGATTGCCGGCACCGGTCAGTAGGCCGGTCGCACCCTTGACGATCTCCACGCGGTCGTAGATTGCACTGTCTGCTAGCGAAGTGGTGAACTGGCTAGCGCTGTCCATGGTGTTGGGTACGCCATCAAACTGAAAGTTTTCGACCGAGAAGCCGCGCGTATAAAAGGTGGCGCGCTCGCTGTCGTTGCGACCTACGGTCACACCTACAGTCTTCTCGAGGATCTCCGGCAGGTTGGTCAGGCTCTGGTCGTCCATTTGCTGGCGTGTAACAACCGTTATGGACTGTGGTGTCTCGCGCAGAGAAAGATTTAATCTTGTCGCCGTATTCGCCGAATTTGTTGTGTAAGAGCCAGTCCCCTCGGTCGTACCGTCCATTTTGCTCACCACATTAATGGCAGGCAGTGTTTGTGATGTGATCTGTTGTACCGTAATCGCATTGCCTTCAATCTGTGCAAACAAACCGGTTTTGGCCAGCAACAGATCCAGAGCTTGTTGTACTGTCAGATTGCCGGAGATTGCTTGCGCCGTTTTACCCGCAACATCAGCGGGGTTGACGATCAATTCCAGTTGCGTCTGACGCGCCAGCGCATTCAATGCCTGGGCTAACGGCTGTTGTGAAATACTGATTTGTACAGGTGTAGTGGGTGCTGCTGCGTAACCTGTTTGGATAAATGCGATTGCAATGGCGAGTGCTAATGGTGCCGGACGAAAATACTGCATAAAACCTGTTCTCCCGAGAAAGTTGAATAAGACGCTTTCTCATGTAAACGCACCAGTCATCAAAAACCCTATGTCTATTTAAAAAAATAAAAATAGCAAAAAATACAAAAAGCGATATATCACGCTGTTGTTAACTATTTGTGTGTGATGACGGTGTGTCCGTTTTGTACTTGCAATACGACAGGCAAGACGTGTGGCAAGACGCGCATGAAATTGTCCAGGTTGGTTGGATCGAATGTGCCGGTGACACGTAACTTGGCAACAGCGGGGTCGGTAATTGTCAGGCGGGTAGGTGCATAGCGGTCAAACTCGGCCAATGCTTGCGACAATGGTGTGTTGTCAAAGCTCACCCGTTTTTGCCGCCATAAGCCAATGTCTGTATTGGCCAGTGTGATGATTTTGCCGGGACTGCCATTGGCGGCGACTTCCACAAACTGGCCAGCTGTCAGTTCGACGGATTGTGTTGGTTTTTTTGCTGGTGCAACACGCACGTGTCCTTCTTCTACGGCTACCTGAACCTGATTGTTGCCAGCCATGTCCGGTGTGTACCGCACAGAAAAGCGCGTTCCCACAACCGTGATGCGGGTGTTGCCTGCCAATACGTCAAACGGACGTGTTTTGTCTGCCTTGACATGAAACACCATTTGCCCTTCGGGCAAAGTGACTTGTCTGCTGGTGCGTTGCAAGGATACGGTAGCCTGTGTTGCCGTATCAAGCCAGATGTGGCTTTCGTCCGGCAACACCAGATCGATTTGCTGACCTTGCGCAGTCACATAGGTTTCATTGAATGCATAATGATGCAGTTGATACCA
>JAATFN010000332.1 GCA_015655165.1 Betaproteobacteria bacterium
AGAAAACTTCCTGCGCTATGTTAAAAACGGTCATTACAATGGTACGATTTTCCATCGTGTCATCAGTAATTTCATGATCCAAGGCGGTGGTTTTGATGCGAAAATGAATGAAAAAAGTACCCAGGCCCCGATTCAAAACGAAGCTAAAAACGGCTTGAAAAATGTCCGCTACACGATTGCCATGGCAAGGACATCGGCGCCCCACTCTGCCACATCCCAATTTTTTATCAATGTGGCCGACAACGCCATGTTGAACTACCCAAGCCGTGACGGCTGGGGTTATGCCGTGTTTGGTAAAGTTGTCTCAGGCACGGAAGTTGTCGATAAAATCAAGGCAGTCAGAACCGGCCGTAGCGGCATGTATGACGATGTACCGCTAGAACCTGTCACAATCATCTCTGCGACGATTATCAAGTCGTAATCATTACTCATCTCTATACGTTTATCAAAAGGAACTACCATGGCGGTCATCTTTACTACAAACCACGGTCAATTCACAGTCGAACTGGATGCAGAAAAAGCACCCAAGACAGTAGAAAACTTCTTATCCTATGTCAATGACGGTCACTACAACGGTACGATTTTCCATCGCGTCATTGAAGGTTTCATGATTCAAGGCGGTGGCTTCGAACCAGGTATGAAGCAAAAAGAAACAAAAGAACCGATCGAAAACGAAGCAAATAACGGTCTGAAAAACGAACCATATACATTGGCTATGGCACGCACTGCAGCCCCACATTCTGCATCGGCACAATTTTTTATCAACGTAAAAAACAACAGCTTCCTGGATTACCCGGGTCAAGATGGCTGGGGCTATGCCGTATTTGGCAAAGTCACAGAAGGCAAAGATGTGATCGACAAAATCAAAGGCGTCAAAACATCACGCTCCGGTATGCATGCCGATGTACCGGCTGAAGACGTGATCGTTGAAAAAGCCGAAGTCATCTAATGGTGCAAACAGCATTAGAAGCGCAACCCAAAACGGTTGCGCTTTTTATTTCCGACTTGCATTTACAAGCGAGTCTGCCTAAAACAACGCAGGCTTTCTTCGACTTTCTCATGCAACATGCAATGCACACCAACGCATTGTATTTGTTGGGTGATATCTTTGAATACTGGGCGGGTGACGATGATTTGCAAACACCGTTTAATGCAACAATCGCACAAGCGATCAACCATGTTGCCACAACCGGTGTCAAGGTTTTCTGGATGGCCGGCAACCGTGATTTTCTGGTTGGGGAAGTATTTGCGCAAGCTGCCGGTTTGACCTTACTCACTGACCCGACAGTCATCACCATTGCCCAAAGCCAAATTACCTTGGCCCATGGAGATGCGCAGTGTACAGACGACGCAGCGTATATGGCGTTTCGCAAACAGGTCAGGAACCCGGCCTACCAGCAACAGTTTCTGGCAATGCCGTTGGCGCAACGTAAAGCGATCATCACCGGAATCCGGGAAAACAGCCAGTCGGCCAACAAGGATAAAAGCTATGCCATCATGGATGTCAACGCTGATGCCATCGCGCAACTATTTGCCACAACGGGCTCACAAACGCTCATTCACGGCCATACCCATCGCCCTGCACTACATGTATTAGAGGGCGCCAAACGCCGGTTTGTACTGCCAGATTGGGAATATGACGCCACACCTGCCAGAGGTGGCTGGATATCGGCAACAGACGATGGTGTATTGCATCGTTTTGATGCCACAGGACAAGAAATCCTGTGACGTCCCAAGGTGTCCGATAACCCCTGTCGTCAGGTAGCCAGTCCCAACCTGACTCTGGCTTGCTCTGCCGCTTTTCTGGCCTGCTCATCCATCCATTTACGGCTCTGGCGCATGGCATCAGTACGTACCGGTCCGGCTTCAGCGGGTGTGCCATTATGAAATGGCGGCTCTGGCGCATATTCGATCACGAGCTGAATACGCCGGGCCAGTTCTTCACCTTTCATGTCGGCCACCATTGTCAATGCAAAATCGATACCGGCCGTCACACCACCTGCTGTGATCCGGTTACGGTCTTTGACCACGCGCTTGTCAACATGTCGCGCGCCCATTAACGGCAGTAAATCGGCAACCGCCCAATGTGCCGTTGCATCATAGCCATTCAATAAACCGGCAGCTCCCAGCATCAGCCCTCCTGTGCAAACACTCGTGACCCACTTGGCCCGGGCCCCCCGATCGGCCAAAAATGCACAAACATCCGGGTCGTTCATGCAATCGGTCGTACCAATAATACCGCCTGGTACAAACAGGATATCCAGGTCACGCGGGCATGTGTCGAACGTTTGTGTGGCACCAATTGGAATGCCCACATCGGTACTGACCGGCATCTTGTCTTTCCAGACCAGTTGTACATCAAAGCGCGCGATCTTAAAGACCGTCATCGGTCCGATCAAGTCCAGTGCAACCATATTCGGGTACACCATCAATGCAACCTTGGGTGCATCCGGGGGCAGGCTATTCATCATACGCATATGGGGTTTTGCATCGGCGTCTTCAGCCATTGCCGGCACAGCGGTATTTGCTGCAAGCAGCATACTGAGTGTTAAAAACATCCGTCTGTCGTTCATCATAAAATCCTTTATCCAGATCAAAATTGAAAGGTTGAAGAAAGTAGGAACGTCCTCGGCGCACCGCGCGAGACGCCTGAAATTTGCCCTGTCGAAGCAGAGGCCCAATAATTTTTACCAAACACATTTTCAACAGCAAAGCGCACTGTTACAGGCTTGCCCACTGTATTGAACACATAACGTGCCCCCAGATCGGTACGTGTCCATCCATTGATTTGCTGCGTATTGGCAGCATCGACATA
>JAATFN010000098.1 GCA_015655165.1 Betaproteobacteria bacterium
ATTGCCATACACTGGTGGGATGATCCGGATATTGATCCTGTAACCGTACACTATGCACTGGTATGGGAACCTGAGCCGGGCCGACTGGCCCAATATCCGAATCTCAAAGCTGTCATCAGTAGTGCTGCCGGTGTAGACCATATTTTGGCCGACCCCTTGTTGCCAGCAGATTTGCCGATTATCCGCATGGTGACTGAAGATACGGTCAAACGCATGTCCGAATTTGTCGCCATGAGCTGTCTCATGTTGTTAAAAGATATGCCACGCATGATGCGACAACAACAAGATAAGGTTTGGCAGGAAGTGAGCACATCGCATACTGCCGCGCATACACGTGTCGGTATAATGGGACTCGGGGCATTAGGCCAAGCTGCTGCAGAAATGCTGGCACGTATCGGGTTTGATACTGCCGGTTGGGCACGTTCACCGCATCAAATACATGGCATTACATGCTTTATTGGACAGGCTGCACTCCCTGAATTTATAGCGCGCACAGATATATTAGTTTGTTTATTGCCAAACACAGAGCAAACGCGTGGCATTATTAACCGGAATTTGTTGGCGCAATTGCCAACTGGTGCTGCAATTATCAACGTTGGTCGCGGCAACCACGTGTGTTTGGATGATCTATTAGCGGCATTGGATGCAAAACATATCAGCCGTGCCTTACTGGATGTGTTTGACGAAGAACCGCTACCAAAAGACAATCCTGTATGGACACATCCATCCATTATTGTCACACCCCATAGTGCTGCAACACCATCGCGGCTTGAACGTGCACGACAGGTTGCAGCGGTCATCGCAACCTTAGACAAAGGTGATCAACCACCGCATGTCTATAACCGCATACAGGGATATTAAGGCAAGCGCGGCTTATTGCATTTTGCCCTGTTTATGATGCCGTATTTTTACACAGCAAGTTTCGTCTCGAACTTGCTGCGATGAATCGTAAAATAGCTACGAATATTGCGCACATTCTGTTTTGCTGTAAACAAACGATGCGCCAGTGCATGATACCCAGGCATATCGGCAACTTGCACAACCAACACAAAATCCGGTCCCGGTGAAACACGATAGCACTGCAATATTGCTGCGTCGTCTGCGACATTTTTTTCAAATGCGACCTGACTTTCGTCACCTTGCCGGTCCAAAGTAATTTCAACGACGGCAGTTAACCCGACACCCACTTTTGCCGCATCGACTAAGGCAACCTCACGGGTAATCACACCTGTACGCTTTAAGCGCTGCACCCGCCGCAAACAGGTCGGCGCAGAAGCATGTACCAGTTCGGCCAACTGTTGGTTAGTCACCGCAGCATCAGTTTGCAATACATTTAAAATCCGACGGTCTAGCTCATCCATTATGATTGCCATTATGCAATAAATAATCATTAATTATTAATATATGAAATTATATTCCATCTTATATTTACAATGAAATAAATCATCATTTATATAAAAATTATGGAATCATATTTCACATAAAGTGCTCTAAGATAGTCACATTCTTTATTTCTTGCGGGTCAAACTACTATGTGTGGTATCGTCGGCGCAGTTTCACAACATAACGTCACTCCCATCCTACTAGAAGGCCTCAAACGCTTGGAATACCGTGGATATGATTCCTGTGGTATTGCATTGCATATTGACGGGAAACTACAACGCTCGCGTAGTACATCCCGGGTCGCTGATTTGCAAAAACAGGTTGAACAAGCCCACTTAAGCGGATTCACCGGTATCGCACATACGCGTTGGGCAACACATGGGGCACCCTCCACAAACAATGCGCACCCGCATTTCTCACGTAACCGTATCGCTTTGGTCCACAACGGCATTATCGAAAACTATGAAGAGCTACGCACCGAACTACAAGCTGTCGGCTATGTATTCGAAAGCCAGACCGACACAGAAGTCATCGCCCATCTGGTCAACCACCTGTATACAGGAGATCTGTTTGAATCAGTGCAACTTGCCGTTCGCCGCTTGACAGGGGCTTATGCAATTGCTGTTTTCAGCTGTGACGAACCTCATCGCATTGTGGCAGCACGTCAAGGTTCGCCATTAATCGTTGGCGTGGGTCATGGAGAAAATTTTGTATCATCGGATGCCATGGCCTTAGCAGGGGTAACTGACCAGATCATTTATCTGGAAGATGGTGATGTTGTCGACTTGCAGCTAGAAGGATACTGGATTGTCGACGCGAATGGTAAAGCCGTGACCCGCGAAGTAAAAACCGTTGTTGCCTACAGCAACGCTGTCGAACTGGGCCCCTACCAGCATTACATGCAAAAGGAAATTTTTGAGCAACCTCGTGCTATAAGTGACACACTAGAAAGTGTTACATCCATCATGCCAGAACTCTTTGGTGACAAAGCATACAATATCTTCAAAAAAATCGATTCGGTGTTAATTCTCGCCTGTGGCACCAGTTTTTATGCTGGCTTAACTGCTAAATACTGGCTGGAATCCATCGCAAAAATTCCAGTCAATGTCGAAATCGCCAGCGAATACCGCTATCGCGACAGCGTCCCCAATCCAAATTCGCTCGTTGTCACCATTTCCCAAAGTGGAGAAACAGCCGACACGTTAGCAGCATTAAAACACGCTCGTGCACTCGGCATGCAATACACACTGACCATTTGCAATGTCGCAACCAGTGCCATGGTCCGTGAATGTGCACTGGCCTACATTACACGCGCTGGCGTTGAAATTGGTGTTGCATCGACCAAAGGATTCACGACGCAAT
>JAATFN010000364.1 GCA_015655165.1 Betaproteobacteria bacterium
GGATTATTCCGAAAATCCGCACGATCTTTTCTCAAAAATACAAATCAGAATGATATATTCTTTAAATATCAACAACTTACAATGATCGCAAGCTCTGGCACACGCTTTGCTATATAACGTTGAACCGATGCTGTCCTAAAAAAATAGGCGCCCGGCGAGAGTACAAAACTATAACCTTCACTGGAGACACGCATGAAAAAACTGCACAGCGTATTGCTGTTGTCGGCATTTGCCTTCGCAACTTCCAACGTCCAAGCCCAAGAAGTCGTTCGTCTGGGCAATCTGAAATTTGCCCACTACGGCGCCGTATCCTATATCAAGGAAATTGCTCCGCAATGCGGCATCAAGGTCGAAGAACATGTTTTTGCCAAAGGCCCGGACATCATGCAAGCCATTCGCGCAGGTGAACTGGATGTTGGCGCATCGGCTTCAGAAGGCGCCATTACTGCCCGTGCATCCGGTGCACCGATCTATGTCGTTGCCGGCTTTGCAAAAGGTGGCGCGCGTCTGGTCGCCGCAACCGGCAGTAACATCAAATCCGTCGCCGATCTTAAAGGCAAACGGGTCGGTGTGACCCGGGGCGGTATGCATGAAGTGTTACTGGAAGCCGTATTGGCCGAAGCCGGTCTGACCATGTCGGACAAGACAGGTAAAGATGTTCAGGTCGTCTATCTGGCATTTGCCGACTTGAATCAAGCCTTATTGGGTAAAAACCTCGATGCGATAATGCAAAGCGAACCCCAATCGTCCCAGGCAATCAATAAAGGCTTTGGTGTCGAAGTCATGAAACCCTACGACACACCGATTGGTGAACCGGTACGTACCATGGTCATGACAGAAAAATTCTACAAGGAAAAGCCTGCCCTGGCTGCAAAATTCATGCGTTGCTTTGTACAAGCCACACAAACATTCATTAAAGATCCTGCTCTAGCTGAAAACTATGTCCGCAATACGATTTTCAAAGGACAAATCAGCTCAGAAGACTTTAAAGATGCGATTGCCAATTCGCCTTATTCTTTTGATGTCACGCCCGAGCATATCCAGATTACGTCTGATGTCATGTTCAAATATGGCGTTGGCAAAATGCCCAAAGCTCCGATTGCGACCGAATGGGTCAAAACAGATCTGTTACAAGCGGCCAAGAAAAGCCTGAACGTTCAATAAGAAGAGGTATTTGCATGTCGAAATCAAAGTGGCGCACCGTTGCGTCGGGTATGGCTGTACCCATTATCGTTATCGTCGTCTGGCAGATCGTATGCTCAAGCGGCTGGGTAAATCCATTAAAACTGCCCTCTCCTGCTGCTGTTGCAGTACGCTGGTGGCAGTACCTGATCCAGGCAGAGGCGTATACGGCAGAGGCAGGCAATTGGCTGACCTGGCTGTTTTCCGGTGAATTGATCCATGACACATTAGGCAGTATGTATCGTGTGGCTGTCGGTTTTATCATCGGTGCAGGTCTGGCATTACCGCTAGGTGTTGCAATGGGCGCGAGCCAGATCATCTATGACAGAATGTATATTCTGATCCAGATTTTGCGCCCCATCCCGCCTAGTGCCTATACGCCGCTGGCGATGCTCTGGTTTGGTCTCGGCAATCCTCCTGCCGTATTCATGATTGCCATCGCGGCTTTTTTCCCGGTACTGATCAACACCATTGTTGGCGTGCGTCAGGTTGATAGTATCTATTTGCGGGCGGCAAAAAATCTCGGTGCCAGTCAGCAAACCATCTTCTTGCGTGTCATGTTGCCAGCTGCCGTTCCTTACATTCTTGCAGGTGTACGTATTGCAATCGGTGCAGCATTCATGATTGTGATTGTCTCCGAGTTGATTGCCGTTCCTGATGGTTTGGGCTTCCGCATTAACGAAGCACGGGAATATTCATGGACAGACAAGGTGATGGCCGGGATGTTTACCATCGGTATCATTGGCCTGTTGCTGGACATCGGCATGAATAAACTGAACAACCATCTGCTGCGGTGGCACCGTGGTCTGGAGAGCTAAGATGACGTCACATATTACCATTTCGGGTGTCAACAAAATATTTACCGGCAATGACCGTGAAGTCGTTGCATTAAAAGACATCAACCTCGAGATTGAAAAAGGCCAGTTCGTCTGTCTGCTGGGGCCCTCAGGTTGCGGCAAATCAACCTTGTTAAACGCCGTTGCAGGATTTTCTCTGCCAAGTTCGGGAACGATTACCGCAGATGGTACTGAAATCACCGCTCCGGGCCCCGACCGGGGCATGGTGTTTCAGGAATATGCCTTGTTTCCGTGGATGACTGTCGAAGAAAATATCAGTTTCGGCCTCGAAATCAAAGGCATGGCACCGGCTGAACGTAAACAGCGTGTCGCTGCTTTACTCGACATGCTGGGTATGGCCGACTTTGGCACACGCTTTCCAAAAGATCTGTCAGGCGGCATGCGTCAGCGTGTGGCAATTGCACGTGTCTTGGCACTGGATTCACCGATCATGCTGATGGACGAACCGTTCGGGGCATTGGATGCATTGACACGTCGTAACCTGCAAGATGAATTGCTGCGCATCTGGGCGGACCTGAAAAAAACAATCATCTTTGTAACGCACAGTATCGAAGAAGCAATCTATCTGGCAGATCGCATCAACGTCATGACATATCGCCCGGGTACTGTCAAACGCGATATTCTGGTCACATTGCCACGTGTGCGTGATCCGTCTACGGCTGAATTCAATGCATTAAAACGCGAACTGGGCGAGATGGTAATGGAAGAGCAACAACGTCATCACAACGACGAAATGCGTATAGCCGCAATCGATTAGTTCTGATGTCGTACCGGTACCTTGACGTGCTTTGATATCCTGTATATTGAAGCACGCAACTGGGGTAAGATGCGAGCTAACCCATTCGCTGCAAAGACTGCAATGCATGACGTGATCATCAGCACCTTTAAACGCAATCGTATAGCAATTCTGCTACTTGGCGCTGTTGCCATTATTACCTGCGTCTATCTCGTGTCTGCAAAACAGGCACGGGAACTGCTGCATACGACAGGCCGGCAACAACTCCAAATCATCGCGCTTGATCTCGAATCCGCATTGGGAAAATTCGAATCCCTGCCTTTTGCACTTGCACACTTGCCGGAAATTTCCCATGTATTGTTCCAGCCTGATGATGTTACATCGATATTGCATCTGAATCTTGTCTTTTCATCGATACAGAAACAGGCGAAAGTTGCTGCAATCTATCTCATGGACAAGAACGGTAACACGCTCGCGGCCAGCAATTGGGATCAGCCGCCACAGTATAACTTTATAGGCCACAATTACCGCTTTCGTCCTTACTTCAAAGAAGCCATGCAAGGGCATCCAGGACGCTTTTACGGTATTGGCAGCAGCTCGGGTACCCCAGGCTACTTCATTACCCAGCCTGTTTATGCAGACAACCTCGAACGAACTCAAAGTATCCCCATTGGCGTCATCGCCGTCAAAATCGATCTGAATGAATTCGAACATAACTGGCGTAGCAGCAATGAGCCTTTGGCACTTGCCGACAGCAATAACGTCATTTTTCTCAGTAACCGCGAACAGTGGCGCTACCACAGTCTGTCTTCCTTGCAAAAAGAAAGTGCATCTGAAATTGTCGCAACACGCCAGTATGACGGTAAAACAATCCAGCCACTGACAAAAGCCGACGATAGTGCCGGTGATGAGTTCGGCAGCCAAGTCTCCCATCCGGTTGGCAGACTTGGCTGGAAACTCATGCTGTTTCCTTCCGAAAAACGTGTCATGCGTAGTGCCGCTCTTTCGGCACTGACTGCGACCTTGTTGTTGATGATTACAGCAATTTCTTTGATGGCATTGCATCTCAGACGCAGTCGTCTGGAAGAAAGAAACTTGTCACGCAAGGCATTGCAACGCGCAGCAGATGAACTGGACCGAAAGATTTCTGTACGCACCCAGGATCTGGTCGATGCGAACAAGAATCTGGAGACACGCTATGCGAAACTGAAAGATACCGAAAAAATGTTGCGCTCGACACAAAACGAATTGATTCAGGCAGGCAAACTTGCCATGCTCGGACAAATGGCAGCAGGTGTCACGCATGAACTCAATCAACCATTAGCGGCAATACGTGTATTTGCAGACAATGCAGTCAAATTTATTACTGTTGGCAAGTATGACGCAGCCGCAGACAATCTCAACCGTATCGCCACTGCCAGCAGCCGGATGGGCAATATCATTTCACAGCTGAAAGGATTTGCCCGTAAAAGTCACAATACCGTCGTACCAGTCGAGATTGCCACTTTGATTCACGCCTCTGTATTTTTATTGCAAAGCGAATTTGAACGCCATCATGTCTTGCTCGATATGACGCTTGATGAGTCCATCCAGATTATGGGAGACGCGATTCGTACAGAACAGGTACTCATCAATTTACTACGTAATGCACTGGATGCCGTGCGCACCAATGACGTTGCCATACGACAAATCACAGTCATACTACAACAAGAAGACGATGAAGCCATTATACGTATTCGCGACACCGGACCAGGTATTGCCGAGAGTATTGTATCCCATCTGTTCGAACCCTTTTTTACAACCAAACCCTCCGGTGAAGGTCTGGGACTTGGTCTTGCCATTTCATCGTCGATTGTACAAGCGATGAACGGGCAATTATTAGGGCATACGCATCCGCTAGGTGGTGCCGAATTTATACTACGCCTGCCGTTAGTCCATCAAAAAAAATATAGCGAGACACACTAATATGCAAGATAACGCACCGCCGCTAAAAACAACAGATTGTCAGAAAGTCTATCTTGTCGAGGATGATCCGACACTACATCTGGCCACAATGCAGACATTACAACTGGATGGCTTGGATGTTTACTCGGCTTATCATGCTGAAGATGCGCTAGCACAACTGAATAGACACTTCGAAGGTATCTTGATCACCGATGTGCGACTGCCAGGCAAGTCCGGGCTTGAACTTCTCGCACACATCCATACCCTGGATCCAGATTTACCTGTCATTGTGGTGACCGGTCATGGCGACATCGATATGGCAGTCGATGCAATGCGTGCCGGCGCCTACGATTTTATAGAGAAACCATTTGCGACCGAACGCTTATTGGGTATCGTACATCGTGCACTGGAAAAACGTGCCCTTGTACTGGAAAACCGTCAACTTAAAATACATCTTTCCTCGGCAAGCACCCCTGAGTTACTGGGTATTTCTCCTGACACAGAACGATTGCGTACATTGATCCAGAGTATTGGTCCCACTAATGCCGATGTATTGATTAATGGACAAACAGGCACCGGCAAGGAAGTCACCGCACGTCAGTTACATGCTGCGAGTGGGCGCAAAGGACAATTTGTCGCGATAAATTGTGCAGCCATGCCCGAGACAATTTTCGAGAGCGAAATGTTCGGCCATGAAGCAGGCGCTTTTACCAGTGCCCAGAAAAAACGTATCGGCAAACTTGAATACGCCAATGGAGGTACCGTGTTTCTCGATGAAATCGAAAGCATGCCGTTAAACCTGCAAGTCAAACTGTTACGCGTACTACAGGAAAGAAAACTGGAACGTCTGGGCGGCAATGAAGCCATTGCGATTGATTGCCGGTTTATCGCGGCAAGCAAGGAGGATTTATTGCAATTAAGTGCACAAGGAAAATTCCGCGAAGACCTGTATTACCGTATCAGTGTCATCAGTATCGATTTACCGCGTCTGGCCGATAAACGCGAAGATATTCCGCTGTTATTCGCACATTTTGTGCGTCATGCCGCCATACGCTACCAACGCCCCGAACCCGTCTGGAGTCGTGAAGACATGGCGATCTGGCAAATGCGGGAATGGCCTGGCAACATACGGGAACTACGTAATTTTGCCGATCGTCTGGTGTTGGGTGTCGCAGAAAACACCCACCCCGTCAACACAGCAAATACATGTACGCAAGACCAGACGTTGCCACATAAACTGGATGTCTATGAGCGGTTGTTGATTCACACCATGCTGCAGCACTGTCATGGCAATGTTGCACACTGTGCAGAGCACCTGGGTATTCCCAAAAAGACACTGTACGACAAACTCAAAAAATATGACCTGTCTACAGGGCGTGACTTACATTAACCTGCCTGGCAAATCACATCCGGCACCAACAATACCGGTGCCGGACTGACAGGTTTTACACAGCGGTTACTGCGCTTCTTTCAACTGCTCGAGAATGGCCGGGTTTTCCAGCGTCGAGATATCTTGTGTGATCTTCTCGCCTTTGGCCAACACGCGTAACAAACGGCGCATGATTTTACCGGACCGTGTTTTGGGCAGGTTGTCACCGAACCGGATATCCTTCGGTTTGGCAATCGCACCAATTTCTTTGCCGACCCATTCACGTAAC
>JAATFN010000018.1 GCA_015655165.1 Betaproteobacteria bacterium
ATGTTCCATTTGAACTGACTTTATGCGGACTGTGAGGTAAAGACATGGTAACAAAAGTAGATTGTCCAACATGTGGCATCAAAGTGATATGGAGTGAAACCAACGCATTTCGTCCATTTTGTTCGAATCGTTGCAAACAAATCGATTTAGGTGCGTGGGCAGAAGAAAAATATGCCATTGCCACAGCCGCCCCGCAAGACAACCCCGAAGACGACATACCTTCCCAGCCACAACACTAATGTGCTACTGACGGTAACGTATCTGATCGATCCATTCGATTAACGGGATCGTTGCCGGCAGCAAAGGTGCGACACCGACACTACCCTGCCAGGCAAATGCCTGATTTTCCAGGCTTTGCGGCTCGCCACGCCATTCCCGGCTGATATAAAAATGCAGTCGTACGTGCGCATGCGGATAGACATACTGTACGCCACACCACGCCTGGGCAGAAACAATCTCGATACCCAATTCTTCCATGAACTCACGCTTTAACGCATCAACAATCGTTTCGCCAGCATCAACCTTCCCACCTGGAAACTCCCAGTAACCTTCATAAGGCTTACCCACCGGACGTTGTCCCAGTAATACATCACCATTAGGCTTCATTAAAATGCCCACAGCAACATCGATCGGCGGGGAATGCTCCATACTGATTATTTCCTTATTGATTGCGTTTACCTGCATAGTCTTTCGAGAACTGCCAAGCGACACGTCCAGAACGCGAACTGCGTTGCAACGCCCAGCGTAGCGCGTCACCCCTGGCCTCTTCTACCTGTTCGTCCGTGCAACCGAAATGACGCAACCAGTAAGCAACAATCGCCAGATAGTCGTCTTGTCTAAACGGATAAAATGTTACCCACAACCCAAAACGCTCGGACAGGGAAATTTTCTCCTCGACTGTCTCGCCCGGGTGCAAATCCCCTTCTTCGGTATGCTGATAGCTACTGTTATCCGAATGACGCTCGGGCATCAAATGACGACGGTTCGATGTCGCATAAATCAGTACATTATCCGATTGTGCCGAAATACTGCCGTCCAACGCAACCTTTAATGCCTTATAACCACTTTCGCCTTCTTCAAAAGACAAATCATCGCAAAAAACAATAAAACGTTCCGGGCGTTCAGCCACCAAATCCACAATATCGGACAAGTCATGCAAATCATCTTTATCGACTTCGATCAGTCTTAGGCCTTGATTGGCATACTGGTTCAAACATGCCTTGATGAGCGAGGATTTACCGGTACCACGGGCACCGGTCAACAACACGTTGTTGGCAGGTTTACCGGCCACAAACTGGCGTGTATTCTGGTCGATCAATTCTTTTTGAGTCGTCACATTGTGCAAGTCATCCAATGCGATGACAGACAAATGTTTGACCGGTTGCAAAAAACCCGGGCGTGACGGTGTGCTACCACGCCAGCGAAATGCCACAGCGGCATCCCAGGCAGTCGCTTTGCGTGTTGGTGGCAAAATGGATTCGATACGCGAGAGTAGCGCTTCTGCGCGCACTAAAAATTGGTCTAATTGAGTCATAGCAAATCAAAAATTGGAGGTGTTATACGGCTAAACAAAACTCTTTTTTTAATGTCTGCGCGACATGGATTATGCCAGCACAGACATATTGATCGCTGTGCGCAATACTTGTGGCATTGCGCTTTGTGTCAGTCATCAAGAACGGTAATCTGCATTGATCGACACATAATCATGTGACAAATCACATGTCCATACTGTCGCACTGGCTTGCCCACGCGCCAAATTCACACGCACGGTAATTTCACTTTGTTGCATCACACGTTGACCGTCTTCTTCCTTATATGCTGGATTACGGCCACCGTTTTTGGCAACCCATACATCATCCAGATACAGGTTGATCATCGAGACATCCAGATCATCCACACCGGCATATCCAATCGCAGCCAGTATACGGCCCAGATTCGGGTCGGATGCAAAAAAAGCTGTCTTGACCAATGGCGAGTGACCAATCGAGTAGGCAATCTTGCGACACTCTTCTACCGATTTGCCGGCTTCAACGGTAATCGTGATGAATTTGGTCGCACCTTCTCCGTCCCGCACGATTTGTTGTGACAGGTTTTGCGCGAGCTCTGTAACAGCTGCTGCCAACGCAGCATATTCCGCACTTGTATCACTGTCGACAACCAATTCACCGGCACCTGTTGCCATAATAATAAACGAATCGTTTGTCGATGTATCACCATCAACCGTAATACAGTTAAATGAACGGTCTGCAACTTCTTTAACCAGCTTGTTCAGTACCGGTTGTGCCACCTTTGCGTCCAACGCCAAAAAACCCAGCATGGTCGCCATATTCGGCCTGATCATGCCCGAACCCTTGCTAATACCTGTCAGTGTCACTGTTTTACCGGCAATCGTCACAGTACGTGAGGCGGCTTTAGGCTGTGTGTCAGTCGTCATAATCGACTCGGCCGCATTCATCCAGTTGTCTTCTGCCAGATTACTGATGGCTTGAGGCAAGCCTGCCACAATACGATCCACCGGTAATGGCTCTAAAATCACGCCGGTTGAGAATGGCAGGATCTGCGATGCATCACATGCCAGCAACGTGGCCAAGCCTTGACAGACCTGATGGGCATGTGTCAGGCCAGCGTCACCGGTACCTGCATTGGCGTTGCCGGTATTAATGACCAATGCGCGAATCGGTTTATCTGCTGTGGCTTTGGCCAGATTTTCTTTACAAATCTGTACCGGTGCCGCACAAAACCTGTTTAACGTGAACACACCCGCCACAGTCGCCTCTGGTGCAATTTTTAACACCAGCACATCCTTGCGGTTAGCCTTTTTCACTCCCGCCTCAGCATAGCCCAAGGCAATACCGGCAACAGGTTTAAGATTGGCAGAAACAGGAAGAGGAAGATTAACAGCCATGGCGCACTCTTTATCAACAGGATTAAAAGGGGGTTATTGTAAACGGTTAATTGGCAGACACTAGCGTCAAATCCCAAATACCGATCACAATCTTCAACAAAATCAATCTACATAAACACAAAAACCGCAATCAGCATTGGCTGATCGCGGTTTCAGGTAAAGCCATAAGCCGGTTACGCCAACTTACCGTGACACTGCTTGTACTTCTTACCACTACCGCACGGACAAGGGTCGTTACGTCCGACTTTCGGCAATTGTGAGACTTGCGGGCTAGCAACTGCCGTATCACCAGCTTCAACAGTCGGTGCCAGTAATTCCTCGGCAGACGTATTGTCATCAAATTCGGCATGCTGATAATGCACATTTTCCAGCTGGGCATGGTTTTCTTCAGCTGCTTCGATTTCTTCACGCCCCTGAATGCGCACTGTCAGTACAACACGAACGACCTCATTACGGATTAAGTCCAGCATCTGGCCAAATAGCTGGAATGCCTCGCGCTTGTATTCCTGCTTCGGATTTTTCTGTGCGTAACCACGCAAGTGAATCCCCTGACGCAAATGATCCAATGCAGCCAAATGTTCACGCCAGTGCGTATCGATGCTTTGCAACATGATGCTGCGCTCGAACCCCCTGAATGATTCTTCGCCAACCAGAGCGACTTTGTCGTCGTAAACAGCCTTTGCTGCAGCCTGGATGCGCTCCAACAAATCGTCGTCGGTCAAATCCGGTTTCGCTTCCAGCATTTGTTGCAACGGCACTTGCAACTGCCATTCGTTAGCCAATGCAGCTTCCAGCCCAGGAATATCCCATTGTTCTTCGACAGACTCGGCCGGTACATAGGTTCTGAATGCGTCTTCCAGTACGCCTTGACGCAAAGATGCAATCATCTCGGAGATATCGGAAGCTTCCAGTAACTCGTTACGTTGCTGATAAATGACTTTGCGCTGATCGTTGGCAACATCATCGTATTCCAGTAATTGTTTACGGATGTCAAAGTTACGTGCCTCGACTTTACGTTGCGCAGATTCAATCGAACGCGACACAATACCCGCTTCGATTGGCTCGCCTTCAGGCATCTTCAGGCGCTCCATAATCGCACGCACACGGTCCCCGGCAAAAATGCGCAACAAGGCATCGTCCAGTGACAGGTAAAAACGTGATGAACCGGCGTCGCCCTGACGTGCCGAACGGCCACGCAACTGGTTGTCGACCCGACGCGACTCATGTCGTTCGGTCCCGATAATATGTAAACCACCGGCTGCGACAACCTGATCATGCAAAGGCTGCCACTCTTCTTTCAGTTGTGCGGCTTTTGCAGCCTTGTCGGCGTCAGACAAACTGCTATCGGCATCAATTAACTGGATTTGTCGCTCGACGTTGCCACCCAACACAATATCCGTACCACGACCGGCCATATTGGTTGCGATCGTAATCATCTTCGGACGACCAGCTTGCGCAATGATTTCAGCTTCACGTTCGTGCTGTTTGGCATTTAACACATTGTGCGGCAGTTTTGCCTTACCCAGAATACCGGAGAGTAATTCGGAGTTTTCGATAGACGTAGTACCAACCAATACAGGCTGACCACGATCGTAACAATCCTGGATGTCTTTCAACATCGCCTGATATTTCTCTTGCGCACTCTTGTAAACCTGATCTTGACGGTCTTTACGTGCGTTAGGCCGATTTGGAGGAATGACTACCGTCTCCAAACCATAGATTTCCTGGAATTCGTAGGCTTCAGTGTCTGCTGTTCCGGTCATCCCCGACAAACGGGCATACATGCGGAAATAATTCTGGAAAGTGATCGATGCCAACGTTTGATTCTCGTTTTGGATCTTCACGCCTTCTTTGGCTTCAACCGCCTGATGCAAGCCATCCGACCAGCGACGCCCTGACATTAAACGCCCTGTAAATTCATCGACAATAATGACTTCACCGTCTTGCACAACGTAATGCTGATCCTTGTAATACAGGGTGTGTGCACGTAACGCAGCATACAGATGATGAATCAGGGCAATATTGGCAGCGTCATACAATGAGGCACCTTCAGCCAATAAACCTATCTCTGTCAGGATTTTCTCGGCTTTGTCATGGCCAGCTTCCGTTAACAGAACCTGATGGCTTTTTTCGTCTTTGGTGTAATCACCCGGGACTTCAACTTTTCCTTTGCCATCCGGTGTTTCCTCACCGATTTGCAATGTCAGCAGTGGCGGTACCGCGTTGATTTTGTAGTACAAATCCGTATGATTGTCAGCCTGACCGGAAATAATCAGTGGTGTACGTGCCTCATCGATCAGAATCGAGTCCACCTCGTCAACCACGGCAAAGTTCAGACCACGCTGGACACGGTCTCGCGCCTCAAAAACCATATTGTCGCGCAAATAATCGAAACCGAATTCGTTATTCGTACCATAGGTAATATCGGATGCATATGCCTGTTGTTTGTCGTCATGCGGCATTTGCGACAGATTAATCCCGGTTGTCAAACCCAGCCACCCATACAAACGACCCATCCAGGCTGCATCGCGTTGCGCCAGATAGTCATTCACAGTCACGACGTGTACACCTTTACCGGACAAGGCATTCAAATATGCAGGCAGGGTTGCCATCAACGTTTTGCCTTCGCCGGTACGCATTTCAGCGATTTTACCGAAATGCAGTGCCATGCCGCCCATCAGCTGGACATCGAAGTGGCGCATTTTCAAGACACGTTTACTGGCTTCGCGACAAACTGCAAATGCCTCAGGCAACAGCTGGTCTAGCGTCTCGCCAGCATGAGCACGTTCTTTGAATTCCGCCGTTTTTGCTTGCAATTGCGCATCGGTGAGTTTTTCAACATCAACCTCTAACGCATTGATTTGGCGAACAATTTTTTGATATTGTTTGAGTAGACGCTGGTTGCGACTACCGAAAATCTGAGTCAGTAATGACATGCTTGGATTCTAAAAAAGCATCAAAAAAAGCCCTTACAGTTTAAATAAACCGTATAGAGCCGGGATATGGCCGTATAAACCAGTGATTTTAACACGCGAGAAGCAAAAACCGCTCTTTGGCACCGATAAAACCGGTTTAGAACATACAGTTGCCCAAAAATTCTAATGACCTATCCGAATTTATCGCCTACGCGCGACAAATACTGGCATCGGCTTTAATGGCGCATTCGGGTCGCCTAGCGCTAAAAATTTCTTGGGATCTTGTGCAACTTGCCGTATGCGTACCTCGAAATGCAGATGGGGGCCAGTTGAACGCCCCGTCGAGCCCACTTCTCCAATATGCTGGCCACGTTTTACAATGTCGCCTACCTTAACACGGAATCGCGACATATGTGCGTAACGCGTCGTAATATCATTCCCATGGTCGATATCGAGCATATTTCCGTACTGGAAATGATATTGTGCAGAAATGACAACGCCATTGGCTGCTGCCACAACCGGTGTACCGGTCGGGGACGGGAAATCCAGTCCCTCATGAAACGCGTTGCGCCCATTAAACGGATCCAGACGCCAGCCAAAACTTGACGAATTATACGCCGCACGTACCGGCATATTGGTTGGCAACAATCGGGACTTGATCCGCCCACCCATTAACGCGGTCTAGACAGCATTCATGTAGTCGGCACGATGACCGGCATCATCGGATAATTTACCCAGCATTCCCTGCAACTCGTCCATGCTCAAATCTTTAGCGCCGTGGGTAGCCGACGTATCAATACCACCGCGCCCGGGAATTTCCTTGAAATTAAATTCTTCAGGGCTCACACCGGACAAACCTTGAACACGCTCTCCCAAAGAATCCAGACGCATTAATTGCGCCTGTAACTCACCCAGTTTAATTGCCATGACAGCCAGATTCTCTTTGAGGTATTTTTCTTTTCGCCCCTCTTCTTCCTGCATGAGCGATGCTAAAAGCTTATGCATCATCGGAGAAGGCTCTCCCTGCGAGGCATGGCGCAAGGCAAGGTATGCGACCAACGCACCGACTGCCATCACACTGATCACTAGCAGCATGAACAACATCAACATATGCCTGGTCGTCAACGTCATGGACCTGACCCGCGTAAAACGGGAATGCAATAAAATAATTTGCATCTTTACTCCTTGATTCTTATTTCCGGCGAGCAGATGTGATAAGGTTTAATGATGAAGAACAGCCCTTCTTATTCACCTTATACGCATACCATCTGAATCGCATCAGTCAAGGCCCCCAAAGCCCGTGACGCTGCCGATTTTTTACGTTCAAATAATGCGCTATCCGCCATATTGCCGGCTGCTACACGACTGGTGACGCTTCAAAAAGAGTGTTCCGCGATATTGCCGAGCATGTTTATCACATGTGAAGTACTGCATCTTGGCGAGGAACAATTAACGCTGCGCACCCCTAATGCCGCCTTGGCTGCAAAACTCAAGCAACATCTCCCAAAACTTCAGGATCAGTTGGCACACCGTGGCTGGCACATCAATGCCATTCGCATCAAAGTCCAGGTTAAAGCCTCACCTGTTCCGATTGCCCCACGCCTCCCCCCCGTATTGCCTGTTGGCGCGGTGTCGGCTTTTGCCGAACTGGAACGCACTCTGGAGAACGCCCCCCGTAATCAAGCCCTTAAAACTGCTATCGAATCCATCATACGCCGCAATACAAGCGGAAGATAACCAGAAAAAGGCCTGAAAATATTGTTATTGCTGGGCTTTAGTTTAGTCCAAAATCCTGTCGGACACAAAAAAGGCAAAGTTGCTTTTACACAAATTTGCCTGAGAACACCTTAAATTCTTGCCCATTCCTGCGCTTGCGCAATATAGGTCTTGGGTGCGCCCTCCAGAGAATCGAATGTGACAATCTCGTAAGCATCCGGCTCTTCCAGTACAGCGCGAATCAATTGATTATTCAAACCATGCCCGGATTTATGGGCATCATAACTTGCCAGCAACGGATAACCGATCAAATACAAGTCACCGATCGCATCCAGAATTTTGTGACGCACAAACTCGTTGTCATAGCGTAAGCCATCTGCATTCAAAATACGATATTCGTCCATGACAATCGCATTTTCGAACGAACCACCACGGGCTAAGCCCATTCCACGCAATGTCTCGACATCCTGCATAAAACCGAAGGTTCGCGCGCGCGCAATCTCTTTAACATATGATTCAAACGCAAAATCGACTTCGGCCACTTGCCCGGTGCCATCAACAGCAGGATGATTGAATTCAATAAAGAATTTGAGCTTAAACCCGTCATACGGCGTTAAGCGCGCCCATTTTTCTCGGGCCCCCTCGCCTTCATGCACTTCGACAGGTTTTTTAATACGAAGAAACCGCCGCGGCGCATGCTGCTCTTGCAAGCCTGCTTGCTGGAGCAAATAGACAAACGACGACGCAGAGCCATCCATAATCGGAATTTCTTCTGCCGTCAGGTCAATGTACAAATTATCAATACCCAGCCCTGCACACGCGGACAATAAATGCTCGACTGTCGATATCCTGACGCCATCACGGGTCAAGGTCGATGCCATGCGTGTATCACCGACACTTGTAGCCGCCGACGCAAACTCGACAACCGGATCCAAATCAATACGGCGAAACACAATGCCGGTATTGATATTTGCCGGACGCAACGTCAACTCGACCTTGGTGCCGGAATGCAACCCGACCCCAACTGTCCTGACTGTATTTTGAATTGTGCGCTGTTTTAACATAAGTTCATTATAACCAAAGTCACCCTTCTGCTAAA
>JAATFN010000055.1 GCA_015655165.1 Betaproteobacteria bacterium
CCCGAACACGTTAACGCAAACAGATTCGACAACATTGTTTATGGCGATGTTTCCCGGCCCTGATGATGTGCAATGGTTACTGGAACTCGATGATGAAACGTTGCAACGCTTATGGCGACTGGTAGCCGACGAGCGTGTCTCACACATGTACTGGCAGCAAATCGACGATGCATTGTTGTATTTAATGACCGATGTTGTCGCAGAAGGTATCAGTCCGGCGTTCAGGCAACGACTGGAGCCTAACATGCCGTTGAAGGCGACGCCGTTTCTGGCTTTGCGCCGTGAAATGGATAAATATTTGCTGTCGTTTTCAAGTGATGAGGGGGCAGTGCGGGGCATTCGTATGTTGATTGCGGTATGTCGTGCACAGACAGACCGTATTTATGCCCATCTTGACGAGAATGGTGTGTCGGTCAACCTGGTCTATCGTATCGAACGTATGCGCAGCCAGTTGACCCGGATGGGAAGATTGATCGATGTGCGTTCATGTGTTGCAGAAAACGCTATTGCAGGACATGTCAAAGCATTACTGGCAGACATGGTGTGCGACTATCACAACCGTTGTTCCGTGCGTGGTCTATTCAAGCGTAGTTTTGCATTACTTGGCAGAAAAATAGTCGAACGCAATATCGGCAAAGGCGAGCATTTTGTGGTGCGGGACGCAAACGGATACCGGGCAATACTGAAAGCGGGATATCGTGGCGGTATTGTGTTGGGATTTATCGCGCTGCTCAAATACATGTGGTTGCATACCGGTTTGCTGGATATGAGCGGCGCTGAAGATGCGTATTTTTTTGAAGGGCTCTTTGTCTCGGTGCAATATGTGGTGGGCTTCTGGATGGTCTCGGCCATTGGTGGCGTTTTGGCGGCCAAACAACCTGCTGTTACCGCCCCGATGTTGGCTGCCAAGATGGGCGCATTGGATATCGCCGAAGGAATGCGTGATTTGATGGCTGAAATCATGCGGCTGTTACGCTCGCAAACGGCCGCGCTCATCGGTAATGTCACGGCAATTATCCCTGCCGTCATTCTGGTGGTCTGGGGCTTTTCACTATTGGTCGGCACACCTTTAATGAGTACGGAACGTGCCTATGCCGAGATGGCATCCTTGTCTTTGTTTGGCCTGTCTCCTGTCTATGCGATTGTGACTGGCGTATTGCTCTGGGTGGCGAGTATGATTGCCGGTTTTTTTGATAACTGGTTTGCATTGCACCGGATGAAAGACGCATTGAGCCATCAGCGTCGTCTGGTCTATATACTGGGGCCCGTACGTGCCGAACGTTGGGCGCTTTGGTGTGAACGTCACGTCGCCTTGATTGCAGGCAATATCTCGTTGGGGGTATTGTTCGGGATGACACCTGTTGTCATGCATTTTTTTGGTGTACATCTTGAAATCAGGCATGTCACCCTGGCATTGGGTAAATTGATGGCAGCAGTCAGTAGCCTTGGTTGGGAAGGCGTTGTGACCCCCGAATTCTGGCTGGCAGTCTCCTGTATTGTTGTGATTTGCCTGTTAAATATTGGGGTAGCCTTTAGTTGTGCATTGGTGTTGGCATTGCGTGCGAGAAACATTTCCTCGCGGATGCGTCATCTGGTCTATCGCAGGGTATTGCGGCACGTGATGCACGCACCACAGACACTCTTTTTCTTGCATAACCGGCATTCTTCTGGCCCTTCCGGGCACCCTGCGAATGCCAGAAAAGAGGCTGAATAAACTGCGGCGACGTGTCAATCATAAGCATGGACGGTCTGATTTTATTGGGGTAGAATCAGTTCGATCGTGGGCGTATGCAGGGTAAGGGCTGAGCCTGAAAGTCACGGGCAAGTAGGTAGCCAGAATAAAAATGTCATAGCGAAACCTGCCAATTAAGTTTTAACTGCGCCTCAGTTTGAATTTATTGACCCTGCTCATATGAAAACAACTCTTGTACTGATCGCTTTTGCGAGTATGACTAGTTCTGTTGTCGCATCTGATATTGTGGGTGACGCCAAGGCAGCGGCAAACAAGGTATCGATGTGTATTGGATGCCATGGTATTGCCGGTTATAGAACCACTTATCCCGAAACATACAGGGTTCCCTTATTGGGTGGGCAGACAGCCCAATATATCGAAAGCGCGTTAAAGGGCTATCGACGTGGCGAACGCACGCATCCAAGTATGCATGGCATTGCACAGAGTTTGTCCGATCAGGATATTGCTGACTTGGCGGCTTATTATGCGCAACAGAAATAGGGGGATAAGATGAAAACATTCATGACCCATACAATGGTTGCCGCTACCGCATTGATTGCGTTTAATGTGTGTGCACAAAGCAAAATCGACAAAGGCAAAGAACTGGTCGCACAATTGAATTGTGCCTCTTGTCATGGTGTCGATTTCAATACACCAACAGACCCTGCCTATCCCAGATTAGCCGGGCAGCATGCAGATTATTTGCGACAGACATTAATTTCCTACCGGCGTGGTACGACTGCCATGAACGGGCGGAATAATCCGACCATGGCAGCACAGGCAAAAGGGCTGAAGGACGACGATATCGCAGCGATTTCAGCTTATTTGCATAGCTTGCCGGGTTCGCTGGTGTTGCGTAAATAAAATCGTCGCCCGTGTGGAACAACGCCACTGTGTTTGCCGTGACTGTTATGTTGTGTGGTTCTAGCGTTTGGTTGCGCGCCGTTTAATAGCGTCGATGTAGGCTACGCCATCGGGTGGTTGGCCTGTGCGCTGTGACTGCCAGAGCATTTCCCCCAAACATTCCATGATTTCATGGTGGGCCTCATGTTCGCCACGTGACTGGGCGAGTTGCGTAAACGCACTACGAATACCGGGTGGTTGATCAATCGAGATTTGTTCGGTAATCGATAAATGCATCGACAGGTGTAAAAACGGATTCGACTGACCGCCTTCAATCGGAAATTCTGCGACTAATGCTGCGTCAACATCGTTTAACAGATCATCGTATTCAGGATGCTGCATAATCCAGTCACGTGCAATCGCTTCTAATGGCGTCAATATCTCGCCACTGCGTTGCTTTTTGAAAGCCTCGCAAAAAAAACGGCGTACGTCATGTTGGGAAGGTGTGAACATGGATTTTCAAAATACCTAAAACCGTATTGTACCTGCGAATCAACAAACACAATGGCAAGCGGTCAAACGCCTTTTTCCGGAAGCGGTGTTTTATGCTTGTATTCGCACAAATCGGCAATGATACAGTTCCAGCACTGTGGTTTTCTGGCGATACATGTATAGCGGCCATGTAAAATCAGCCAGTGATGGGCATCTTGGCGGAATTCTGGTGGTGTAAATTTCATCAGTTTTTTTTCAACTGTCTCGACATCTTTGCCAGGGGCCAATCCTGTTCTGTTCGATACACGAAAAATATGCGTATCCACAGCAATTGTCGGCACCCCGAATGCCGTGTTCAACACAACATTGGCCGTTTTTCTGCCAACACCGGGCAGTGCTTCCAATGCCTCTCTGGTATGAGGCACTTCACCATTGTGTTGTTCCAGCAGGATGCGGCACGTCTCGATCGTATTTTTGGCTTTGGTACGAAAAAGGCCAATCGTCTGAATGTAAGGGATAAGACCCTCTACACCCAATGCATAAATTGCCGCCGGCGTATTGGCAACCGGATAGAGTTTGCGAGTGGCTTTGTTGACCGATACGTCGGTTGCCTGTGCGGACAATAGGACTGAGATTAATAATTCGAAAGGGCTTGTGTATTCGAGTTCGGTGGTCGGATGCGGATTGGCCTGTTGCAATCGCGTATAGATTTCACGGCGTTTGTCTGCATTCATGATGTGCTACCTGCATTCTTGTCGGCTTGGGCCTGAAGTTTTTTCAGGCGCGCACGTTCCATCGCGGCCTGAATAATCGCTTTTTTTCTGTCTTGCTCACGTCTTGCTTCTTCGGAGTGTGCGGTTTCTGCTTCGACTTCTTTTAGTTTTGCAGCAGCTTTGGCTGCCAGACGCGCATCGTTTTCCGCTTTTTCGCGTTGGAGACGCATTGCCCGGAAATCGTGCCGACTGCGCGCCGCATCTGCTTGTGCTTGTGACCAGCCAGCCCAACCCGTAGTGGTTGTGACGTTTTCCATCGTAATGCAGTCAACCGGGCAAGGTGCAATACATAAGTCGCACCCCGTACAAAGGCTTGGCAGCACAGCATGCATCTGTTTGGCCGCACCGATGATGGCATCCACAGGGCAAGCCTGAATGCACAACGTGCAACCGATGCAGACAGCTTCATCGATGACAGCACGTGTACGCGTACGTTCTATACCATTGACTGGATTTAACGGGATGACAGGTTTGCCCAGCAAACGGGCAAGACGGGCAACACCTTCGGCACCACCTGGCGGACATTGATTGTAGGATGCATGACCTGTGGCAACGGCTTGTGCATATGGTCGACACGCATCAAAGCCGCATTTGGTACATTGCGTCTGCGGCAACAGATGTTCGATCTGGTTGGCAAGTGTTGGTGATGCAGGTGGCGACACGTTCAATTCCGTTTAGAGTCAATGCCGGCGTGTTGGCTATATGAATGCGGCAACATACTGTTGCGAGAGTGTGTTGCAGGGCGCTATTTTAACACTACCACCATAGACGTTGTTCAAATTGCCTGCCTCGCAGTGCTTATAACGGCATTTGGTGTACCTTGAATTAATGTGCTGGCAAGCAGTGAGTCCATCTAAAGGGTATTGATTTACAATCATCCAATGCAATACCTTGCAGACGGGAAGTATGAGGCCGGCAAGAACAGACATAAGGATAATGATGGAGATGGTGTATTTGGTCGTAGCGTTAGGCGCGGTTGTCGCAGGTTTTGTGCAGGGCTTGTCAGGCTTTGCCTTCGGATTGGTGGCAATGTCTTTCTGGGCATGGGTGTTGGAGCCGCGCTTGGCTGCTACACTCGCGGTGTTCGGTGCGTTGGTAGGTCAGATCTTGGCGGCTGTCACGGTACGGCGTGGTGTCGACATCAAGCTACTGCTGCCCTTCATACTGGGTGGTTTGGTTGGTATCCCGCTGGGAGTTGCGCTGTTGCCACATTTGGATATGGATTGGTTCAAGGCCATGCTTGGTACATTGCTGGTGGTCTGGTGCCCGGCGATACTATTGGCCAAGCATCTGCCGAAGATCACTATTGGTGGCCGATTGGCTGATGCGACTGTCGGAATGGCTGGTGGTATGTTGGGCGGCATCGGTGGCTTTACCGGCACATTGCCCACGCTCTGGTGTACATTGCGCGGGTTCGAGAAAGATACGCAGCGTGCCATTATCCAGAATTTCAATTTATCCATGTTGCTGGTGACGATGGGCATCTATCTGGGAACCGGCATTGTCAGGCGCGACATGTTGCCGTTCTTTGCCATTGTGGCGCCAGCCATGCTGGTGCCGACGCTTTTGGGTGCCAGGCTCTATATCGGTATGAGTGAAACGCGTTTTAGGCAAATCGTGTTAAGTTTGTTGACAGCCTCTGGCGTGGCGTTACTGGTGTCTTCTGTACCGCGTTTGCTAGAACGTGTGACTTGAGCACAAGCAAGTAGTAATCCAACTCTCTTGTCGGGGCAAGCAAATCGTGCGTGATGACTCCCCGTTTAATGTTGTTGTCGAGTATTTATGCATAAAAAACACCCCGAAGGTGGGACCAGGTGTCCAACGTTCGGGGTGCAGTTCAACACATTGCAGAGCGTTTTTACATGCCGATGCGCTGGTTAGTCAAAGGTTGGGGATTCAACACCCAGCACTTTATGTAGCTTGGGCGAGGTTGTGGTGTACTGTAAATGGATTTTCTTGTCAGGGAAAATATACGGTGCTGCACCAAACGCTGCCAATGCGGCTTCATGGAAGCCCGAGAGGATCAGTTTTTTCTTGCCAGGGTAGGTATTGATATCGCCCACCGCAAAAATGCCTGGAATGTTGGTTTCGAACTTTTCGGTATTGACGACTTTCAACTGTTTGCGTTCGATGTCCAGACCCCATTCGGCGATCGGGCCCAGTTTCGGGGATAAACCGAAAAATACCAGCAACATATCCAATGGCAAACGGCGGGTGACACCATCGGGGCCCGTGACCTTGATTTCTTTCAAGACACCGTCTTGAATTTCTGTGCCTGTGACTTGACCGACTACAAATTGCATTTCATATTGTTCGCAGAGCTCTTTCATCTTTTTAACAGATGCTGGCGCTGCACGGAAATCTTCGCGACGATGCAACAAAATGACGGATTCGGCCTTGCCGACGAAATTCAGTGCCCAGTCGAGTGCAGAGTCGCCACCACCGCAGATGACAATATTTTTACCTTCGAATTTTGAAGGGTCTTTGACGCGGTAAAACACTTGTTTGCCATCGACTTCTTCAATGCCTTCGACTTTTAACGTACGTGGCTGGAAGGAACCCACACCGGCAGCGATAAAAATCGTTTTGGTGATAAATTTGGTGCCGATCGATGTTTCCACGTCAAAACGGCCATCTTCGCGTTTTTGTACGAGCGTGACTTCCTGACCAAGATGGAATGTCGGTCCGAACGGTTCGATCTGCTTTAACAGGTTGTCTGTCAATTCCTGACCGGTGCATGAAGGCACTGCAGGAATGTCATAAATCGGTTTGTCAGGATAGAGTTCGACGCATTGGCCGCCAACATTGTGCAAGGAATCAATGATGTGTGCTTTGATTTCCAAAAGACCCAGTTCAAAAACCTGGAATAAGCCGACGGGACCTGCGCCAATAATGACGGCATCAGTCTCAATCGCTGAGTTGTCAGTATTGGCTGCAACGTTGACGTTCGTTTCCATAAAAATCTTCTTTTCCTATTTTAGTTGATTGCTTCTCGTTTAACGTTTTTATCTTAATATAAGCTACCTGCCGTGTATCAGACGATATACAGCGGATGGCTTATAAGGACACCGGTTATCGGAGAAATCAAAAATAGCGTGCTTGTTTGGCTAAGAGGCTAATTCCGACACGCACAATGTTTTTATCAGCGTTCCAGATATTGGAGTTTTCCTGTGACATCACTCCATTCCTCGGCATCGGGCAGCGCTGCTTTTGTTTTGGTAATAGAGGGCCATTTGCGTGACAGTTGTTCATTGATATCAATGTATTCCTGTTGATCGCCAGGAACATCCTCTTCGGCGTAAATCGCATCGACAGGACACTCTGCCACACAAACCGCGCAGTCGATACACTCGTCCGGGTCGATTACGAGGAAATTCGGGCCTTCGCGGAAGCAATCAACCGGGCATACATCAACGCAATCCGTATAACGGCAGCGAATGCAAGATTCGGTTACTACGTGGGTCATAACAATCCTATTTTGTGAAATCTTAACAATGCCTCATGCGCTGCGAACACATTGGCGAGACAATCCACTATTGTAATGTGAATATATCCGCGTCGTTTTAGTCGGGTTTTGGCTTTAACCGATGGTGCGCTAAAGGAAAACAACCACAACAGCCGTACGCAGGAGTCAACAAAGCGATACAACCTTGCATTTTAAGGTAATTCAGGATTTCCGACAAATGACACTTATATCAATTCCCTATAAGTATAGAGGAAATTCTATGGATAAATCCGTGTTGCCGTGAGGGAATTGGCCGTGATCAAATGCAGTACGATCCAGTGTTATCACTGTCATATCTGCGCTGGAAACCGACTTTTCAGGTTAATATGGTGCTGTTTTTACAGTGCTCCGGCCAGTTTTTATGATCATTCATTCTTTACTCGATACCGACCTTTATAAATTCACCATGATGCAAGTCGTTTTGCATCAGTTTCCAGGTGCCGAAGTCGAGTATAAATTCAAATGCCGTAACGAGGATATTGACCTGGTTCCGTATATTGACACTATCCGTCAGGAAATAGCAGCACTTTGCAGCTTGCGTTTCAAAGAAGAAGAGCTTGCCTATCTGAGTAGTCTGCGTTTTATTAAGAGTGACTTCGTCGATTTTTTAGGCTTGTTCCAGTTAAACGAAAAATATATCACTGTCGCACCTTCGCCGTTACAAAACGGTGAAATCGAGATTGTTGTCAAAGGCCCCTGGTTACACACGATTCTGTTTGAAGTACCGGTGTTGGCGATCGTCAATGAAATCTATTTCCATGCTACGCAACATCGGCCCGACTATACAGAAGGGCGTATCAGGTTGCGCGACAAAATGGCATTGATTACACAAAATCCTGCTTTGGTTGGCTGCAATATTGCTGACTACGGTACGCGACGCCGTTTTTCGCATAAATGGCACGCCGAAGTGATTGCGGTATTAAAAGAAGACATGCCGGCAAATTTTGCAGGGACATCCAATGTCCTTTTTGCCATGCAGTACGGATTAACGCCGTTGGGCACGATGGCACATGAATATTTACAGGCTTGCCAGTCGTTAGGGCCACGTTTACGCGACTGCCAGATCTACGCGCTGGAAGTCTGGGCACGTGAATATCGGGGAGATCTGGGGATTGCTTTGTCGGATATCTACGGTTTCGACGCGTTTTTGGCAGATTTCGATATGTATTTCTGTAAACTGTTCGATGGGGCAAGACATGATTCGGGCGATCCGTTTGAATGGGGAGAGCGCTTGATCCAGCACTATCGCAATAACCGTGTTGATCCATCCGGCAAAGTACTGGTGTTTTCCGATGCGCTGGATTTTGATAAAGTTGTCGCGCTCTATTTGCGTTTTAAAGACCGGGCAAAAGTCGCATTCGGGATCGGCACGAATTTGACCAACGATCTTGGTTACACGCCTTTGCAAGTGGTCATGAAAATGGTTCGCTGCAATGGGCAACCTGTTGCCAAACTGTCTGATACACCATCGAAAAACATGTGCGACGATGAAGCGTATATGAATTATTTACGGCATGTTTTTGAAATTAAATCATCGTAAGACAGTTTTTCCGCGTTGCTGCATCGCGCACATTGGTCATGTGCGCTCTTGATTGTTATATAAGCGAACATAATATGGATGGACAAAAAATCTGGAGACGCGTCACAGCAGGTACTCTTGGGTATGCGCCGTTTTTTGCGCATGCCGCCGACATCGACGGCAGCCAGTTGTCGATGCTGTGGGCTTTACCTTTTGCCGGACTACTTGTATCGATTGCCTTGGGCCCTTTACTATTTCCCGCTTTCTGGCATCATCACTTCGGTAAAGTCGCCATTGGTTGGGCCGTACTTTTTCTGGTGCCGTTTGCCATCGGATTTGGTGCTTATGCGGCAGTAGCTGGGGTTGTACACGCGATGCTTGCCGAATATATCCCTTTTATCATTTTACTTACAGCGCTCTTTGTTGTTGCCGGTGGCATTTGTGTGCGAGGCAACATGCATGGAAC
>JAATFN010000058.1 GCA_015655165.1 Betaproteobacteria bacterium
GATTTTGCGTTTGGCAGTCAAGCGTGCCTGAATCGTGTCACCGATTGCAACAGGTTTGACAAACCGCAAGGTATCCAATCCGTAATTGGCCAGTACAGGCCCCGGTGCTGGCGATACAAACAGGCCAGCCGCAGCGGACAACACAAAGTAGCCATGGGCGATACGTTGCCCGAACTGTGTATCTTTGGCAGCAATCTCATCAAAGTGCATATAGAAATAGTCACCTGACAACCCACCAAAATTCACAATATCGGCTTCACTGACAGTACGGCGATGTGTCAATAACGAATCTCCGATTTGCAACTCTTCAAAATATTTTCTGAAAGGATGGATTGGTGATTCATGCACTGCAGCACCGCGCACATATTCACCGGTTACTGCTGCAAGCATTGTTGGTGAACCTTGAATGGCTGTACGTTGCAAATAATGTTTTACTGCTAATATGCCACCCAACTCTTCACCCCCACCAGCCCTACCAGGCCCGCCATGTTTTAATGCCGGCAATGGTGAACCATGTCCTGTCGATTCGACAGCAGCCTCGCGATCCAACACCAGCAAGCGACCATGGTGCCTTGCTGCAACAGGAATCGCAGTAGCCGCAATACGGGGATCCTTGGTGACCAATGTACCAACAAGGCTACCGCCACCTTTGGCTGCCAGCGCCAGCGCTTCATCGATATCCTGATACGCCATGATCGTACTGACAGGACCGAATGCCTCGGTTTGATGGACATACGTGTTAGTCCATGCATCCCGACACAACAAGAATGTCGGTGCGAAGAATGCACCTTCTTTGACATTACTGCCAACAGGCGCAAATCCGTCTTTCTCGCCGAACACGATTTCATTTCCGGCAGCAAGCAACGCCACACGTTCGGCAACATCCTTTTGTTGCGCAATGGTTGCTAATGGCCCCATTTTGACGCCTTCAATAGCAGGGTCTCCCACGTTGATTTTTGCAAGGCGCGCACGCACTGCTTCTGCCACCGCATCCAGATGTTGATGCGGAACAATCACACGCCGGATGGCTGTACATTTTTGTCCTGCTTTGGCGGTCATTTCACGCACGACCTCTTTGACAAACAACGTAAACTCTTCATCATCCGGTGTCACATCCGGTGCAAGAATTGCACAATTGAGCGAATCGGCTTCAGCATTGAACGGCACACCCTGGCGCAGCAAATTAGGATGATTGCGCAGTTTGAATGCGGTATCGGCAGACCCTGTAAACGTCACCACATCGAAGCTGTCCAACTGGTCAAGCAAGTCACCGGTGCCGCCGATGATCAATTGTAGTGCACCTTCCGGTAACAATCCCGATGCATTGGCAAGACGCACCATCGCTTCCGTCACAAAACTTGTTGCGGTAGCCGGTTTGACAATAGACGGCATTCCCGCCAAAAAAGTCGGTGCGAATTTTTCGAGCAAACCCCATACCGGGAAATTGAATGCATTGATATGCACTGCAACACCACCACGTGGCACCAGAATATGGGTGCCCATGAATGTACCTTGCTTACCCAAACGTACCGGGGGACCTTCGTGCAGAACATTGCCCGATGGCAGCTCGTTCGATCCCATGCTGGCATACGCATATAAAGTACCGATCCCGCCTTCGATATCAACCCAGCTGTCAGCACGCGTGGCACCCGTATGGTACGAGATGTCATACAGCATCTCTTTATGTTCCATCAGATATGCCGCGAGTGCTTTCAGGGTTGCCGCACGCCCCTGAAAATCCAGTGCAGACAAGCTTTTACCGCCGCGCTGTTTGGCATAATGCACCGCCTGCGCAAAATCGGGCGTCTCTGCATGGGTATGCGTGACAATGTGCCCGTCAATCGCACTAGCTAACTGGACACCTGCTTGCTCACCGATCCATTGACCACCAATAAAACTTTGTAGAATTGCTTGTGACATGTGTTGTGTCTCCTGTCATATCTGTCGTTCATCATTACCGGTACAGCACTATTGCGGGCTGTACACCAATTCGTTGCGGTTTTCTTGCGCCGACGTTGCCTGCACCATCGCCAGACCACCAAAAAAGAAATCAGTGACGATGGGTGCCATATCCTCATAGCTGAATTTTCCATCGGACTTCAACCAGGTAAACATCCAGTTGATCATGCCAAACAAGAGCATGGTCAGTGGTTTGGATAAACCTGCTGCTTGCAACTCGGGACGTATCGTGCAAATCACACTGGCAAATACAGCCACGATATGACGCTCACGATCCAATATCCGGACCCTGTCCGCTTCCTGCAAAAACCGGATTTCATCGATCAATACACGATGTGCATGTTGTGCATCTGCATACTCTTTGACAAACGACATGATCAGTTGCTGAAGACAGGCTTTCGCTGGCAGTTGTTGTGCCATTACCTGCCCGGTCACCATTTCCAGACGGATCACATGCTCTTCCGTGATACCGACCAATAGGGCTGTTTTATCACGGAAATAATGATAGAGCGCCGGTTTTGACAAACCACAGGCTTGCGCTACCTGGTTCATCGAGGTTTCGGTATATCCACCTTCTGCAAACAACGCGGTTGCCTGCTGCAAAATCGCTTCACGCTGTCCTTCATATCCTGAAGATCGTCCTCTTGCCATTGTCTGTCCCAGATAAGGTGGATATGCCTGCATATTCCCGTGCTTTATTTTAATTGACCTACCGGTCGGTCTAAATTATATTAGAATTTGTTATAAAAAAAACTATTTATTCATGAAGCCGTCGGCAGAATGGC